>CANDKL010000055.1 GCA_947385255.1 uncultured Roseburia sp.
ACATGCCAAGGACAGTGAGCATCGGATGTCAGGATTTCGAGACGATCAGAAGGGAAGGCTATTTTTACATTGATAAAACATGCTTCATAAAGGAATGGTGGGAAGAGGGGGATATTGTGACTTTAATCACCCGTCCCAGGCGTTTCGGGAAAACACTGACCATGAGCATGGTCGAGAAGTTCTTTTCTGTAGAACATGCAGATAAAGGCGCCTTATTTGAAGGACTCGACATATGGAAAGAAGAGAAGTACCGCAGCCTTCAGGGCAGATACCCGGTAATTTTCTTAAGCTTTGCAGATGTGAAGGAGACATCCTTTGGAAACGCAAGGGATAAGATCTGCCGCATCATCAAGAGCCTGTATGACAGATATTTGGCTTTGCGGGATAAGGGGTCGAAGCAGAAAAAGCTTCCGGATATTTTTTATGAAATATCTCCGGCAATGGGTGATGCCGCAGCTTCTTATTCCCTGAAAGCCTTATTGGAATTCCTGGCGGACTATTATGGGAAGAAAGCTATCATATTATTGGATGAATATGATACTCCCATGCAGGAAGCCTATGTGCATGGATATTGGGATGAAATGGCGGCATTTGTCCGAAGCCTGTTCAATTCTACCTTTAAGACAAATCCATACATGGAGAGGGCAATCATGACAGGTATACACGAATAAGTAAAGAGTCTATTTTTTCTGACTTAAACCATCTGGAGGCAGTTACTTCTACCTCATGCAAGTATGAGGCTTCCTTCGGTTTTACGGAAATGGAAGTGTTTGCCGCTATGGACGAATTCGGGCTCACGCAAAAGGAAGAAGTCCGTGCCTGGTACGATGGTTTTACCTTTGGAGATACACATGATATCTATAATCCGTGGTCCATCATCAACTATCTTGACAAACTGCGGCTTGCCGCTTACTGGGCGAATACCAGCTCCAACAGCCTGGTCGGAAGGCTGATTCAAGGAGGGATACCGGATATAAAAATCATCATGGAAGATTTACTGCAGGGAAAATCTTTCCATACGACAATGGATGAACAGATTGTATTTGACCAGCTTGACCATAATATGAATGCTATCTGGAGCCTGCTGCTGGCCGGCGGATATCTGAAAGTAGAGCATGTTGCGTATGATGAGCGCGGAAAAGCGTTACGCCTATACGTTGGAGGAGAAAGGGATTCCGATAGACAAAATCCGGAAATATGGCTTTGCTTTTGAAGGGAAAAAAGTGCTGATTGGTTAAGCCGGGGAGCGGATCTGAGCGTGGCTATCGTTATCTTTTTTAAGCTGCGCTTCAAAAACAGGGCTGGCCTAACCCGCTGTAATGTGGTAAACTCTACACAACCGAATTTATTTCTGAAGGGGTGGCATTTTATGAGAGATATCATACGTTTCAGGCACAATGTGATGCATATAAATTCACTTGCCGCTTTTTGCGGGATGAAGGGCGGCGTCAACCAGAACTGCAAGGATGTCTATTTTGTCAGGCTATTGGGCGTAAACGACGGCTTAGTTTCGGATATCAGGCAGATGGACGCAGACATGGCAAAGCGTATGGAGCAGGATCCCAATCTGATTTACCAGAGAATATCCAGGCTGCCCACACTAAAAAGCCCGGCAGACGCAGCATATTACGAGGGCTGCTATCAGGCATGGGCCGCCGGCGCAAAGGAACGCATTTCGGCAAAGACAGGAAACGGAAGCGAGGAATACAGCCGCCTCCTTGGAAGCGGAATGCGGAACATATCGGAACTGTATTTTTCCGATAAGCCGCAAAGCAATCCGTCCATGGAAAAAAATCTGGCGGTGAAAATGCTGTTCTGGCACGATACGCTGCTGACAGGCGTATTGGAGCGCTGGAACGCACAGGCCACGGGAAAGCTGGTGTTTGAAAACGCCGTAAAGCGTCAGGAATATCTTTTTGCGTATCTGCTGACGCTTCTGGGATATGACGTTTTGCTGCTTCAGACCGAAGCCGATATCTCTGAAAAGGAGGAGGCATGGGGGCTGTCGCAGAAAATTCAGTTAGGCGGTTTTCGGAAGGCAGAGCTTCCGGCCTTTGACCGGGCGGCGGCTCTGGCTGGCGGGATAGCAAAGGCTTTCACGAGGAATCTGTCGGGACAGGCCGGTTTTCCCGCAGGCGGCGCGGCGCCTGTTGTTGTGAAGCTGCCGCCGCGTCCCGGTTCAAAGGGAAAGCCTGCGCCTGTATCTGTCCGTCCGGCAGACGAATCCCGTTCGGCTGTGGTGAAACTGCCTCCCCGTCCGGAAAAGAGCTTTGAGGAGCTGGCCCGTCTGGCGTCCTCCGTTGTGCAGATTGCCATTCACGGGCAGAACCGGGACGTCATCGGAACGGGCTCCGGTATTATGATTGGCAGGGACGGATACATATTGACAAATAACCATGTAGCAAGCGGCGGCCGTTTTTATTCCGTCCGCATTGAGGATGACGAAACCGTCTATTCCACGGACGAATTGATCAAATACCATTCAACGCTGGATCTGGCTATTATTCGGATTGGCCGCAGGCTGAACCCGCTTCCCATATACGACGGGGCAAAGCCTCTGGTCCGGGGGCAGAGGGTGGTTGCCATCGGAAGTCCTTTGGGGCTTTTTAATTCCGTATCCGACGGTATCATTTCCGGCTTCCGCGTCATCAACGGAGTGGACATGATTCAGTTTACGGCTCCGATTTCGCGCGGAAGCTCCGGCGGTGCGGTTTTGAATATGTACGGTGAAGTCATCGGGATGAGCACGGCGGGCATTGACTCCGGCCAGAACATCAATCTGGCGATGGGGTATGAATGTATCAGCCGGTTTATCAGCGGCTTTGTGTAGAAGGCAGAACAGGTATTGGAAGTGATAGGAAAATGTTTAAACGTATAAAAATACAAAATACGGACGATTTTTTCCTGCCGGCTTCAAAGAGACCGGGGAAAGGCGTCTATTTTTACCGGATCAACCGCTATAATGATTCCGTGGGTGATTTTTTAATAAAAATTTATGAAACGGCGAGGCGTTTTGGTGTTATCATAGAAGGCAGGATTCCCAATCCGGACGAAAAGAACCTTTCTTACTTTGAAGAGGTGATGGGGCTTGATTTTCAGATGGGCGAGACCTTTTTTTCGGACCGTTTAAGGAAATGGCTTCCCCGGATGAACGAATACCAGCGGAGGAACGTAGCAGCCGCTATGTATGCGGTGCTTGACCTTTTGCGCCAGAGCGGCAAAAATGAAAATATGCTGAAAAATGCCTATATTAAGTTTATGTGCTGGCTGTACTATAAATTTGAGCGGATTGCAAACCATCTCGGCGAGGAGGAGCTTCCGAAGATTTTATACGAAGGGGAAATCACAAGATACGAGCTTCTGATGCTTTCCGTTTTGTCCGAGGCCGGATGCGACGTGATTTTGCTGCAGCAAAAGGGAGACGATGCCTACCGCAGGGCCGATCCGCAGTCGCAGTATTCGGACGTACTCCCTGTGCCGGACGGCGGCGCATTTCCGGCAGCGTGCTCTTTGAAGGGAATCCAGCAGGAAATCCGTTCCAGAATGGACAGAGAGCGCTTGTACGGTACAAAGCCGCGGCTGCAGAACTGTACCAACGCCTGGATCGAAGGAAAGGGACTTTCCGATATGTTAAAAAGCCCCGTCGAGCGGGGGAGCGATCCGAACCTGTTTTATAACTGCTTTCAGCGGCTTGACGGCGTGGAGGATAAATTGACGTACGCCAATGAGCTGTACCGCTTCCAGGCAGAGCTAAAGCGTGCCGGACGGCGGGTGGTGATCATAGACGGCGGGATTGCGCCGCCTTCGCCGGAGGAAATCCGGGGAATCAGCCGGAAAAATTACACTACGCCGGAGCAGATGATTTTGGATTTGTCCGCCAATATCCGGTTTGCGGGAGACGCTGAGCTGCAGCGGCTGATGCACAAGGCGTTTGTGGACAGGATGCTGGAGGAGAAGCAGGCTGCGGACACAAATCTAAGCAGGCTTACAAACAAGGCGGTTTCTCTGCTGTGCCTTTTGAAGCGCTATCAGGCGGGGCTGTTTTCAGGCTGGAAGGCGCCGCAGATTGGCTGCTTTATCCTGACAAACGACTGCAGGAACGAGACAGACGCCTTGCTTGTGCGGTTTTTGTCCCGCCTTCCGACAGACGTTCTGCTGCTGAACCCGAGCCGGGAGCATCCATATGAGCTGCAGGATAAGCTGCTTTATGAAATCCATTATCCGGAGTCTGTAACACTGGAGCGGTTTCCGACCGGAGAGGGCGAGCTTGCGGCCGGTACGGCGGCGTATCATGCAGAGCGCGAGCTGGATACGATCATGTACCAGGATTCGGGTATGTATCGCAATCAGCAGTATGCCCGGGCCAATACGGTGACGCTTAAGACGACTTATGAGGAAATCGCCCTCCTGTGGGATCAGGAGGTGAAGTACCGCCCGAATTTTGATACGGCAGAGGATACGGTAACGGTTCCGGTGCTGTTCGCGAAGGTTTCCGGCGTCAGGGACGGACTGGCGGCGCAATACTGGGCCGGGATTAAGGAGCTTGTGACGCCGGATACGCTTGTTATACAGAATATCCCCTTTATCCATCCGACCGATCCCAATCCGATGAAGGCGCATGCGGCGGAATTTTTTAAAAACGGCAGGCTTTTGAAGAACAGAATCAAAGAGCATCCGGCGTATCCGTACGGCTTTTTAAGAGAAGAGGTTCAGGACCATATCTTAGATAAGCTGCAGCTGATGCTCACCCAGAAGCCGATAAAGGGCATGTTTGAAAACGGTACGGAGTATACGGTGATTGCGTCGGTTTTGAACCTGAACAAGGATATCCTGCGGATGATCCAGCGGTTCGATTTTACCAAAAAGAACCCCAAGCTCATCTTTATCCTTACCACCGAAACCATGCTGTCCTTAGAGGATACCATTCTGGCGGCGTTTTTAAACCGGATTGGGTTTGACATTCTGTTTTTTGTACCGACCGGATACCAGAGCGTGGAGAAATATTTTCATAAAAGAGGCATGGAAGAACACCAGATCGGGGATTATATGTATGATTTGAAAGTTCCTGGGTTCAAAAAGCCTTCTGCCGGGGCAAAAACCTCGTGGCGCGATAAAATTTTTAAGAGAGGCAGGTAAACTATGGGTCTTAATTTTAGTAAAACCGCGGCTGTGCAGCAGCCTGCAGCCGCAGATGTAAAAAATGAAATTGTAGAAAGCTATGACATTGTAGAGGACAGAAAGCAGATGAACGCGGCGCTTGTCAATTCCGAGGAGGTAGACGCGCTTGTGAGTACGATTGAGCTGGATAATTTGGAAACAATTGTATCCTTCGGCGCAGAGGCGGCAGAGGAGATTTCCAAGGCCTCGGACGTGGTGTTAAACAGCATGAATCTGTCCCAGATTGACGATTCCAGCGAAATGTTAAATACGCTTGGGAAGATTATGTCCAAGTTCGACATTGAGGAGCTTTCGGAGAATCCGGGGCTGTTGAATAAGCTCTTCGGCAATATGCGCAAGCAGCTGGATAAAATTCTGGCAAAGTATCATACGATGGGCGAAGAGGTGGACAAAATTTATGTTCAGCTCAAGCAGTACGAATCGGAAATTAAGCAGTCGAACCGGAAGTTAGAGCAGATGTTTCAGGCAAACGTCAATTATTATCACGAGCTGGTGAAATACATACTGGCCGGGGAGCAGGGCTGTCAGGAAATTGAAGCCTATATCGAGAAACGGCAGTCAGATATGCAGGCGACCGGCGATATGTCCATCCAGTTTGAGCTGCAGAGCTTAAATCAGGCGCTTCAGATGCTAGAGCAGCGCACGCAGGATCTGCGGACGGCGGAAAGCGTGGCCATGCAGTCCGTGCCGATGATTAAGACCATGGAATTTTCCAATATGAACCTGGTCCGCAAAATCAATTCCGCATTTATTGTAACGCTTCCGGTCTTTAAACAGGCGCTTGCACAGGCGATTATGCTCAAGCGTCAGCGGATTCAGGCAGAGGCCATGTCCGCCCTGGATCAGAGGACGAACGAAATGCTGATCAAAAATGCGCAGAATACGGTGGAGCAGTCGAAAATGACCGCCCGCATGGCGTCCGGCAGCTCGATTAAGATTGAAACCTTAGAAACAACCTGGAAGACCATTGTGGACGGTATCAACGAGACGAAGCAGATTCAGGACGACGCCAGGAAGAAACGCGTCGAGGATCAGGCAAGGCTTGAAAATATCAAAGAAGAGTTCAACAGGATGTATCATATGCCAAGCAAAAAATAATATGGAGGAGGTAATTCTATGCCAATCAGTTTATCAAAAGGACAAAAGGTAGATTTGACAAAAGGAAATCCGGGGCTTAAAAAGATTATGGTAGGCCTTGGATGGGACGTCAACGCATTTGATTCCGGCGCGGATTTTGATCTGGACGCAGCGGCGTTTATGCTGGGGGCAAACGGAAAATGTCCGACCGAAAAGGAATTTATTTTCTATGGGAACTTAGAGCATGCCAGCGAATCCGTTCAGCATATGGGGGATAACCTGACCGGAGAGGGAGAGGGGGACGATGAGGAAATCCACGTCGATCTCTCCAAAATCCCGGCGAATGTCGAAAAGGTGGCGTTTACGGTAACGATTTACGAGGCCGAGGCCAGGCGGCAGAACTTCGGCCAGGTGTCCAATTCCTACATCCGGATTCTGGATGAATCAACCGGAACGGAGCTCATCCGCTACGATCTGGGGGAGGATTTCTCCATTGAAACGGCTATTGTCGTAGGAGAGCTGTACCGCCACAACGGCGAGTGGAAGTTCAATGCCATCGGCAGCGGCTTCCAGGGAGGCCTGGCGGCGCTGTGCGGCCATTACGGGATACAGGTAGCATAAAACAGCCGCCGCACAAAGGCCCGTCCGCGGAGGCGGGCGCAGAGAAGGGCCTGGGCCGCAAAGGCCTGTCGTCGGCTTTATCAGGAAAGGAGGCAGCAATATGCCAGTTTGTTTAACAAAAGGACAAAAGGTCAGCCTGACCAAGGATCATCCGGGCCTGTCCAAGGTGGTCGTAGGCCTTGGATGGGACGTCAACGCATTTGATACCGGCGGAGATTTCGATTTGGACGCAGCCGCGTTTCTTCTGGCAGATACCGGGAAAATTACAAAATCCGAGGACTTTGTATTCTACGGCAATTTAACGCATCCGTCGGGAAGCGTACAGCATCTGGGCGACAACCGCACCGGCGTAGGCGATGGCGACGACGAGCAAATCAAGGTCAATCTTGCGTCGGTGCCGGACAATATCACCAAAATCGCCTTTACCGTTACGATCTATGAGGCGGAGCAGCGCAATCAGAACTTCGGCCAGGTCAATAATGCATTTATCCGCATTTATAATGAAGAAACCGGAGAGGAAATGCTGCGCTACGATTTGGGGGAGGATTTCTCCATCGAGACGGCGGCCGTCTTCGGCGAGCTCTACAAAAACGGAAATGAATGGAAGTTCAACGCCATCGGAAGCGGCTATCAGGGCGGCCTTGCCGCGCTCTGCGCCAATTTCGGCGTAGATGTAGAATAGGAGGGAAAAGCAGATGTCAGTAAGCTTACAAAAGGGACAGAAGGTCAGCCTGTCCAAGGACAACGCAGGGCTGTCTAAGGTCATGATTGGCTTAGGCTGGGATGAGGCGAAGCGTTCGAAGGGCGGTTTTTTTGCACCGAAGCCGCAGCCGATTGACTGCGACGCATCCGCCCTGATGCTGCAGGGCGGCAAGCTCCGTGACAAATCAGATATTATTTACTTCGGCAACCTGTCGCACAAGACCGGCACCATCCAGCACATGGGCGACAACCTCACCGGCGCAGGCGAGGGCGACGACGAGCAGATCCTCGTGGATTTGTCCAAGGTTCCGGCCGAATACGACCGGATCGTGCTTGTGGTCAATATCTATCAGGCCGTAAAGCGGAACCAGCATTTCGGCATGATACAAAACGCATTTATCCGGCTGGTAGACGGCAGGACCAACAATGAAATGTGCAAATACAGCTTAACCGACGATTATTCCGGAATGACGGCTCTTATTTTCGGCGAGGTATACCGTCACAACGGCGAATGGAAGTTCAATGCCATCGGACAGGGCACAAACGATCCGGGGCTTGGGGAGCTTGCGAACCGTTATATCTAAAACGATCCGTCAGGGATCAGGCAAAAAGGAGATAAAACATGAAATTTCAAGGATTAAGCGATCCGGAGGTTTTGGATTCGAGACAGAAATACGGCTCGAACGAAATTCCGGATTCGGAACCGACGACATTCTGGGAGGAGTTTAAGGAAACCTTTGGGGACCCCATGATCAAAATACTGCTTGCGATTGCAGCGCTGATGATCGTAATGTTTTTCTTTGGCTATGCAGAAATTTATGAGCCGCTCGGCACCATTGTAGCCGTGCTGATTGTAGCTTTTGTATCTGCAAAAACAGGTGTTGCCAGCGATACCAAATACCGCGAATTAAAGGACAGCACCAAAAAGGATCAGTGCAAGGTGCACCGGAACGGCATTGTCACCGTCATTGATGTTGATGATGTCGTAGTAGGGGATAAGGTGCTTTTGCAGTCTGGAGACAAAATTCCGGCCGACGGAATTTTAGTATCCGGCGCGCTGGCCGTAGATAATTCCGCGTTAAACGGAGAGGCTGAGGAGTGTAAAAAAACGGCGGCAGACGAAAGCGTACAGCTGGCCGATGACATTACCGGGGATACCTTTGTGGATGCGCATTCTCTGTTCCGCGGCGCCGTTGTATTTGACGGCGAGGGTATCTTAGACGTCCGTAAGGTCGGCTTAAAGACCATGATGGGCAAGATGGCGGAGGAAATGCAGGAGGATGAGCCGGACTCCCCGCTGAAGGTGAAGCTGGCCAAGCTGGCGAAGCAGATTTCCACCTTTGGCTATATCGGGGCAATCGTCATTGCCGTACTCTACTTTGCCTATTTCGTTCTATCACAGGGCGGCGTATCCGCCTATTTTGCACAGGGCTTTGAACAAATCATCAAGGATGTTGTAGAAGCCGTATCCCTGGCGGTTGTCATTATTGTATGCGCCGTTCCCGAAGGGCTGCCGCTCATGATTTCTTTAGTGCTGATGCAGAACACGAGCAAGATGTTAGACCATAACGTGCTCGTCCGCAAGGCAGAGGGAATTGAAACGGCAGGCTCCTTAAATATTTTGTTCAGCGATAAAACCGGAACCATCACCAAGGGAAGGCTGGAGGTTGTCGATTTCTTTACGGCGGACGGCAGTTCCATTGAAATTTCAGAATTAAGCAGACATAGCGCCGTAAAAGGCCTTTTGGACCTTGCCATCGGCAAAAACACGCAGTCTCTGTATGACGGGGAGCACAGAGTGATCGGCGGCAACGCCACGGATCAGGCTATGATGAAATTCTTAGGAGAAGAGGCCTTCCGGGCCTTAGAGGCCGATAAAAGCTGTGTTGTCACGAAAGCACAGGGCTTTAATTCCACGAACAAATTCAGCCAGGCGAGAATTGAGAGCACAGGCAAGACCTTTTATAAGGGCGCACCCGAACGCCTCCTGGCGCAGGCAAAAAGCTGCCTGAACGCAGACGGCCAGGTCATGCCCATTGACAAGGCTGCCCTGGATCAGAAAATAGATGCGCTGGCCGCAAAAGCGATGCGTGTGCTCGCCTTTGGCTATTCTAAGCGGGATCTAACCGAAAACAAAATCAACGACGATATTGTAATCATCGGTCTCGTCGGCATCCGCGACGACGTACGCCCGGAGGCAAAGGACGCCATCCGGCAGGTACAAAACGCCGGAATCCAGGTCGTCATGATTACCGGAGACCGCTTGGAGACGGCGGTTGCTATTGCAAAGGACGCCGGCCTTCTGAAAAGCGAGGCAGACAAAGCGCTTTCATCCGCCAAACTCAACGAAATGTCTGATGACGAGCTAAAGAAAATCATCCCGCAGATCCGCGTGATCGCAAGGGCGCTGCCCACGGATAAATCCCGGATGGTACGCCTTTGCCAGGAGATGAACCTGGTCGTAGGTATGACCGGAGACGGCGTCAACGACTCGCCGGCATTAAAACGCGCCGACGTCGGCTTTGCCATGGGAAGCGGTACCGAGGCCGCCAAGGAAGCCGGCAAGATTGTCATCTTAGACGACAACTTTAAATCCATAAAGGATGCCATCTGGTATGGCAGGACCATTTACCACAATATCTTAAAGTTCTGCAAATTCCAGCTGGTCATCAACGTAGCAGCCGTTGTAGTCAGCGCCGTTGCTCCGTTCTTCGGAGTGGAGGAGCCGTTAAAGGTAACGCATCTTCTGTTCGTCAACCTTGTTATGGACGGTCTGGGTGCTATTATGCTCGGCAACGAGCCCGCACTTTTAAAATACATGGACGAAAAGCCCAGACGCAGGGATGAAAGCATCGTCAGCAAGAAAATGATGGCGCAGATTGTCATCATGGGCGCATGGCTTACCATCGTCAGCTTTGTTTATCTGAAGCTGCCGTTCTTCCGCAATTTGTTTGAAACAGAAGAGCAGCATTTAACCGGTTACTTTGTCCTTTTCATCGTAAGCGCCTTATTCAACGGCTTTAACGTCCGTGACGACGGCTTCGGCATTTTCAAGGGCTTAAACGAAAATACCGGTTTTCTCAAGGTGTTTTTTGCAATCGTATTTGTACAGGCCCTGATTGTAAATGCCGGGCTGGTTCCGTTTGCGGCCTTTACCTGGATTGGCAACATGTTCAGCTGCGTACCGTTTGGCATTATAGGATGGGTTGCCGTCATCCTGCTTGCCGCAACCATGATACCGGTAGACCTGATCCGCAAGGCAGTCACAGGAGCTGCAAAGTGCTGATGCGCATCTTCTATTCGGACTTAGACAATACCTTAATTTATTCCTATAAGCACGATATCGGCCGCGCCAAAAGGTGCGCTGAAATCTACCAGGGCAGGGAAATCTCATTTATGACAGAAAAGACCCATCGGCTTCTGTGCCGGCTTGAGCGGCTTGTACGCATCGTCCCGGTCACTACCCGGACCAAAGAGCAGTACGAAAGAATCGATCTCGGCATAGAACAGCCGCCCCTGGCCCTGGTCTGCAACGGAGGCGTCCTTTTGCAAAAAAACGGCGAAGAGGACGCCTCTTGGTATGAGGAATCCCTTCGCCTGGTATCCCCCTGCCAGTCTCAGCTGGCATATGGGGAAAGGCTCTTAGCACAGGATCCAGACCGCTGCTTTGCGGTGAGGAATATCCGCTCCCTGTTTCTCTTTACCAAAAGCGAAAATCCCCCTCAAACCCTAAGCCGTTTAAAAGCAGCATTGGATCCGGCGCTTGTTGACCTGTTTTCCAACGGCATGAAAATCTACATAGTGCCAAAATCTCTGACCAAAGGAACAGCTATACGGCGCTTTCATAAACGTGTGAACCCGGACTATACCATATCCGCAGGAGACAGTGAATTCGATCTTCCGATGCTTTGGCAGACGGATCTTGCCCTGGCTCCCAGAGCCCTAAAGCCACAGGCAGGAGCCGGCTCAAATATTATCTTTATGCAGGGCAGGCAGCTGTTTTCGGAGGAATTGCTTACTTATATAGAAGACGCATTATCGGGTGGGTGACAGCGGAGGGGATTTTATCAGCGATAGCAGAAAAAAGGTTTCTTTGGAAACAGAAAGTGATTTAAAATAATCAGGGGGCAAACGCTGCCAGAGAGCGAGGTGTTAGGATGACCATAGAAGAAATATTTGAAGGAGAATCTAAGAATGTGGAATTTAAGGAGGACTTGCCGGAGAAAAGTATCAAATATATGAAGTCGGTGGTTGCCTTTGCAAATGGAACCGGAGGAAAAATCGTTTTCGGAATTGCTGATAAAACCAGAGAAGTGGTCGGTTTTGACAAGGAAGATGTATTCAAAAAAATGGATGTCATTTTCGATCAGGCGCTGTGTACCGGGCTGGCTATCACAGACGAAGATATTGATATTCTTTGCAAAGCCATGAAAGAGCAGGCAGTCAAGAACGCTCATAATGAGGAACAGAACATCGGTTAAAGACGTTGGCAGACAACAGCTGCGTTCTTGGGGCGTTTTGATTGAGCAAGATGGAAAAGATTATCCGTCCAATGCCTATGCTATTTTAACGGGCTTTGGAGGAATTCATGTTGCAACGCAATGCGGTGTGTTTAAGGGAACGACGAAAGAAGTTTTTGTTGATCGGAGAGAGTACACCGGACCGCTTTGGGAACAAATAGATGAGGCATTTCAATTTGTTTTGCGAAATATTCATCTGGGTGCTACCATTGTGGGCATTTATCGTCGGGACATTTATGAAATTCCGCCGGATGCTATCCGTGAGTTAATTATCAATGCGATGGTGCATCGCAGTTATCTGGATCATGGAACAATACAGGTTGCGGTGTATGATAACCGATTGGAAATCACTTCTCCAGGGAAATTGCCCATGGGACAAACTTTGGAGCGTATGAAAGAAGGTTATTCCAAAATCAGGAATGAAGCTCTTGCGCATGCGTTTTCTTATATGAATCTGATTGAGCATTGGGGAAGCGGCATTCCGAGGATTATCGGTAAAGTAAAAGCTGCCAGACTGCGGGAACCGGAGTTTATTGGTGGAGAAGTTGATTTGCGTATCAATATCTATCGAGGTCAGATTGCTTCCAATGACCTCAATAATGCCGATGAAATGTCGGATACTACTGAGAGAGCGCCGGATAGTGCCGATAAAATGCCGGATACTATTGAGAGAGTGCCGGATAATGCCGATAAAAAGCCGGATACTATTGAGAGAGTGCCGGAAAATGAGCAGGAGCAGCAGATTTATAAATATGTATTGGAAAATAGTTCAATTACAACTGCCAAGGCAATGGAGCTTTTAGGCGTAAAACAACGTAGGGCAAGGACAGTTTTATTAAATATGGTTGAAAGTGATTATCTGAGAAAAGAAGGAGCGGCGCGAAGCACGATTTATGTAAAAAACACGGAAGGGAGATAATGCTGCATCCTACGTTCCTCCTCAATTTGAAAAATATCACAATTTTCCTAATGATTTTGAAAAACGTTCCGATAAATAGTGTAAGAGCGAGAATTACAGTTCGGTTATACACGATAATTTCAAGGAAGAAAGGAGATGCTGTCATGCGTATAGAGGCTTATAATC
>CANDKL010000056.1 GCA_947385255.1 uncultured Roseburia sp.
ATTACGGAATACAACGAAGCAGAAACAATGCGGATGTTTGAAGAGCAGGGACGCAATGAAGGAATAGGAATTGGCGAACAGAATAAAGCCAACGAAATTGCAGAGAGCATGATAAAAGCCAATGAATCCGGGGACAAGATTATACAGTATACAGGGCTAAAAAAAGAAACTGTAGATAAACTGGCCAGAAGCCTGCATATCGTTTTGGTATGGGACAGCAGAAATTAAGGGAGATATCCCGGGCAGGTATGTTCTTCGTTTCAGCCCATCGTACTATAGCATACTATTTAAAACAAGATACAATGTAAGGCATCTGTTAGCAGCAGATGCCTTTCTTCTCTTTACTGTACCGCATCAAATATAAATAATCAAAATTATTTTTCTGCCCAGTCTACCAAAAAACTCCACAGTATGAATTTTAAGAAATTGAAGCGCATGCTGAGCATCGTCCTGTCTGCAACGATGATCCTGTCCAGCAACATGACAGGCCTCGCAGCCGAAGTGTCTGCACCAGTACCAACAGAATCTGTGGCAGAGCAAGAAAATTTGCAGTTAGATACAGAACTGAGAAAGTCCACTGTAGATGAAGCAGGTATCGCCAAATATACGACAGATGCCGGAGATGTTATGTACGGGACATCTGCTTTAGCAGATGGAGATATTACATTATCGAATTCAGAAATGAATTTAACCTTAGGTGGTCAAACGACAGGTACCTTAACAGCAACTGTTGTAGCTACCCCCGGTACGAATCCGGCTGAATATCCAAAAGTAACATGGAGTACAGCAGATGCAAACATTGCTACCGTAGAAAGTAATGCTGCTGACACGGATCCCGTTACAAATGAACAAACTGCAACTGTAACCGCTGTTTCAGCAGGGACAACAACAATTACAGCTACAATAGGTGAAGACCCAGATACAACAAGCGTGTCCTGCACCGTAACGGTAACCAATGCCCCCGCTGCGGAACTAACAATATCATTAGCTCCAACAACGCTGGCTTTAACTGAAAATGGAGCTGCCGGGACTTTAACGGCAACTGTCGAAAATAACACAGAAAACCAAGAGATCAGCTGGTCATCCAATGCAGCCAATGTTGCAACCGTTGATGCAGATCCCAATAATGCCAATACAGCCATTGTTACACCAAAAGCCGCAGGAACGGCAACTATTTCGGCAACCATAGGCAATAAAAGCGCTACCTGCGCCGTAACAGTGGCCGCACATGTACACACTTATACCTCACAACCCCGTGTCCCGGCAAGCTGCTGGTCAACGGGAACAAGGGCACATTATACATGTACATGCGGCGCAAAATTTTTAACGAGAGGCGGAGCGCCTGTCGACGAAAATGCTATAACAATAGCGAAACTGGATCACCATCCTGTTGTACATCCAGCTGTCAACGAGCAGAACTGTGTGGCAGATCATGTGGAATATTACACATGCGCAAACTGCAGCAGATATTATGGGGATCTTAAAAAATTTGAAGACGGAGCTGACAAGCAAGGTACTTCAGGTACAAAATGGAGCGAAGACGATACTGCCGATTGGTATACGAGCGCGGATGCTTTCAAAGACACGACAGGCCATCTTTACAGGGATGATGCGGGCGGTATCAGCGATTATACGTTTGTCTGGAATAACCTGGACGAAGAACATTTTCAAAACAGTGCTTCTAATGGTGTCACTGCAAGCCGTACCTGTGGAAAAGAAAACTGTAATTATTCAGAGCCGGCGACGTCTGTCGAGGTTTCAAGAGAACCCAACAGTAACTATGATTGTACTGTTGGCGGAACATTCACTTATACCGCAACAGCCCGGTTTGGCACAGGTCCAAATGCCTCAAGCTCCACAAAGCAGATTACGAGGCCTATACCAGCGCGTGAAGCACATGACTATGTTCCTGCATTTAATTGGAACGGTTTGTCGGCGGCAGCGGACGAAAATAACCATTTAACCTACAATGAGGATGGCGTCACAGCAGCCTACACCTGCCGCGTTTGCCAAAAACCAGCGGCTGACATTAAAGTCACTGTGGCGTTAGCAGAGGATGAAACCTTTAATCCCGCAACAGATACATTATCCTGCGGAGAGGCAAGGAGCATCAAATTTGTTGCAAACCTGTATATTGGCGACAGTGAAACACCAGCTGCCACAGAAACGCATACCGCTTCTGTTAGAGCATCAAACCATGCATTGGAATATGTAGAGGCAAAACCGGCAACCTGTGACGAGGAAGGCAATGAAGCATATTTTAAGTGCCAAAACTGCAATCGGAAATTCTGGGACGGAGAGGCAGAAGACGAAGTGGGAGCGAATGAAAAGACCTCCATTGACGCACTGGGGCATAACTTTGCGCTGCCTGAATTTTCCTGGGAAGATCCACAGACAAGGATCGGCAAGGCGCAGGCGACCTTCCGCTGTACGAGAGGTACCTGCGGGGCAACTGTCGTAAGGAGAGGATTGGACGTCGCAGAAGAAGGGAGATACCTTGGAACGGCTCCAATCACCTGCGGAAATAGGGTTGAACTGTCTTATGCCGTATCTGTCCAGTTCGACAGGCTGGCTATAAGGAAAGAAAATGATGCCTATATTTATGATACAAGCGTAGTGGCGCCTGGAGAGTTGAATGAAATTACCCGTACCGGCTACGTTACCAGACAGGATATGCTGAACCACAGCTTTACATTAACATCTACCTGGAAAGACGGAACAGACAAGGATAATAATCCTGAGAACGGCTTGACTGCAGTTATAGAATGCAGTACCTGTAAGCATACAATCTCATTTGACAGCAGCACAGGAGAAATTATCAATAAGACAGATAATACGGCAATTGCAGACGCAACCGGTTCCATTACAGTGACAAAGGTCACATCCGGACACGGCTATCGGCCAGTATCCTGTGTGGCTGACGGCACAGATGTCTATGAAGTTGTTATAGCATGCGATACGCACGAGTCAACAGCGGAAGCGAATGGCATGCAGACGCGGTACACGGTAACCGGATATGCAACAAATACAATTTCACAGACAGGGCATTCCTATACGGCGTCTGTACTGCCGTGGGATTATACACTGGACGAAAACAAGCTCCCTCAGGGAGTAAGAGTCAGCCTTGTATGCTCTGAATGCGGCAACACCCTGACAGGCTCAAATGAAAGCGGAAACGGAATATCGTTAAACTTTACCCCTGTTACAACCAGCGAATCGGACTATGTTGCTGCAACCTGCACAAGCGGCGGTATGGATGCCTGGGAAGTAACAGTCCAGTATAATGGAGACTCCCTATCAGGCAACGGCGGCAGCAAGCTATATGTAAATAAGCCGTCTGAAAAATTAGGACACAAATACGATACAGAGAATCCTGTATGGGATTGGTCTGCATATGGTACGGTTGATTTGTTCAACCCGAACCAGCTTGTATTAGATCCGAACCTGAATGAAGAAACAGCAAAAGTTTATGCAACCTACCCCTGTACCAACCCGAACTGTGACGGACTGCAGGATACAACAGAAAGGCCGTCCCTGCCAGGTGAGGCGGTAAATGGAAGATGGGTCAGAAAATTAGAGGCTGCCAGCGTAACAAGAGGCACTACAGAAGCAAACTGCGTCCAGAGTGGGTTCGTAACCTATACGGCTGTACTGGATGATGATGAAACAGCACCTTCCAATCAACGCTTTTATGTGAACGCAGCTGGCCATAAATGGGATTCCAGGGTGACCTGGGGCGATTGGGTGCTTACAGGGGAAACAGATAAAAAAGGTCTTCCTGTTTATAGCATTACAGCTTCCATTAGCTGCCGGAATGCATTTTGCAGACCAGACGATAAGGTAAAGAATCTTTCCATCAAAACCAGTGAGACAGTGGATACTTTGACTGAGGCTCAGAAACAGGACAGCCACATCGAAATGACCGTAACCTCTACGCCGGCGACATGTACTGCCGCAGGCCGTACCGTATATGAGGCAAAATCCGTCTTCATGGACGGGACAAATGTAATCGAATTTACATTAACGCCAGGTACAGATGTAAAGACGAAAACCGATCTGACACCGGCTTTGGGACACAACTATACGACGACATGGGCATGGAAAGGCATCGTGAAAGACGGAGATACCGAAAAAGAAGTAGATGTAACAGCAGAAAATGAAAGCTCTGTCATCCGTTATACCTCGGCCACGGCAACTACCGTCTGCGAAAATGAAAAGGATGAAGACGGTGAATATGTAAATCCGCGTGTTGAAACTATCCCTGTAACACCTTCCTATGAAGACGGCAATTCAGTAGTAACCTGTGAGCAGGGCGTAATAGCATACTATGATGCCGTAGCATCGTCAGGCGCCAGCGCAAGGAAAGTCATCACACTTCCGCCGTCAGGCCATAACCCGGGCTGGAAAATCAATGTTTCTTTAGATGAAATCGACGATAACACGACCGGTGTAAAGGCAGTTTATGGCTGCTTAAACGAATTGACAGACGACGTATGGAATGACCCGGAAGCAGATATTCGGGATGTAACAGTAGTAAAATCCGACGAAACCGAAGAACCGACCTGTATGGCAGAAGGCAAGATCGTATGGAACTTAATGGTGGGGACTACGGTGATCGGTACAATTGAAGAACCGGCCGGAAAGGTGAAAGACGCCCACAAAATAGCAATTCAGTGGGATACCCTGCAGGCAGCAGACAGAACTGCTGACGGAAAAGTGACTTATACCGTAAACGGAACTTTAACCTGCGATTTTAATGATAAGTTCGAGACTTCGCATAATGAGAATGTAGTTTTGGAAGCAACAGCAAATCTTGGTACTTCCGACTGCCAAACACATCCGCAGGGTGATGTAGAATATCAGCTTACTATCAAAACCATCGGCAGCAGAAATGAAGAAGCTACAGCTGCTTATATCGCTGCTAACCCTGATTTAATCACAATCGTAGGCGGAAATACGCAGTCGAGGCCTTATGAAGCCGGGCGCCATAGTGTACGCCGCGTGGCAGCACATCATTCACAGAACTGTGCAGAGGAAAACTATGATGCACATTACCGCTGCAATATCTGCGGTAAAACTTTCAGGAACTCCAGTGCAAGCACAGAAGTGCAAATTTCCTTAAAACCCCAGGGACATCAGTATGGAACACCTGAATTCCGTTGGATCGAGGATGGAAGAAGGGTTCAGGCTGTGTTTAATTGTACCAGAAGCGGGTGTCCTGGTGGAAATGATGAAGAAGTGAACGAGCAGATTGGTTCTAATTCCAGGGCATTCTGGGCAGAAATCACAGATAATGAGCCATATGTTGATGTAGAGCCACGCTGTAAAGATGCAACCGTAGATCCTACTGATACTTCGAGGCCGCAAGGAAATAAAGGAATTGCATATTATCCTGTAAAAGTCGATCTGACAAATGAGGAGAATACGGATAATTTTACTACACTGGTATATGATGAGGAAGTACAGGTAATACTGCCGGAGGTTGATCATCACTTCGTGGAAAAGAACGGCACCGTACAATGCGAATGGTGTGATTTGGAAGCGGATAATGTTGTAAAGGTTTCATTCTATGGACGTACAGGGAATGTGGTTGAAGAAAGCTGGATCGACAAGAGTACAGCAGCTGCAAATATTATTGTCCCGGTTGCGCCAAACCAGATTGGTTATGAATTTAGCGGCTGGACCTTTAATAATACAACCTACACAGACAAAGACGCACTGGCAACGGCAATCCAGACTGCATTAGCATCGGCAGAGAACAACATCCGTGTGGAAGCGGTATATACCAGCCTTTCGGATAACGTAGATGTCGTAGCAAACTATATCTGTATCGTAAACGGCCAGCAGGTATCCGTTGCAGAAGCACAGACGGAAACAGGCAAATCGGTTGGAGAAAATGTCCCGGTAGAAGCAGATGCAGAAGTAACAAAGGATGACGTAACTTATTATTTCTCCCACTGGTCGGATCAGGCATCAGACGGAAAAGTGCTTGCTACCAGCACCAGCTACGAGGTTTTTGTCAATACTGCGGAGAATAAGACGGTTTACGCAATCTACGTTACGGATGAAGGCCAGAAGGAAGCCAACAAGCCGGTAGTTGCACTAGCAGACAAATATACAACAACTTTGGAGGACGGCACAACTAAGATATCCTTCACTTATACAATGAGCAATCTGGGATTATATGGTTACGAGCTGGTAGACAGCGGAATCCTGTATGATACGAAAAACGGATCCTCTGTGGGCGCGAATACCTTGAATTTAGATAACCCGGATGCGAAGAAGCTTGTATTAAACGGCATTAAGACCAATACATTGACTGTAAAAGTGTCTGATAAAACCAAAACAATCGCTACCAGAGGCTACCTGCGCTATACAGATGGCAAGGAGGTATTTGTAGTATACTCCGACATAGAAAGGGAGTCTTATAACAGCATTGAAGGGAACTAAGCTGCTGGGAAATCCACCATGATTGGAAAGGAGGTGGTATTCATGAAAGCATATGAAATACCGGCTATGGAGCTGTCTTATTTTGAAACGGAGGACATCGTAACTGTAAGTGATAACGGGCAGGGTGAAATCGGAGATGACGACGAATAACAGACGGGCGGGCTCTCCGGCTGGCTATGCCAAATATAGTTCTAAATAAAAAGCATCCCGTGCGGCATCTTATGATGCCGCATACGGGATGCTTTTCATTGTATGGAAAATCCACAGCCGTAAGCTTCTATCCGAAATCCGGATTAGGATCTTCCCCTTCGTTGACATCACCACTCGTCATAATAATATCAACGGAGTCAAAGTAAATGACTTCCTGGTCAGGAGTCTCATATTTTTTCATGAATGCTTACCTCCTCTCATCCGCAGCCGGAACAAACTCTGTCTTGTCCGGATTATTGTAGCTGCTCTTTACCAGACCTGTATAATCGATTTTTACATTTCCATTTCCGTCTGTATACCGCACGTAGCCTTTTGCCCAAATCGTCTTGTTGCAGTTATTGACTGGCGCATCCGGGCCGTTTGTGCCAAGGTTTACCGTGAGGATGCTGGTTGCATTTGCGGTAACGGTCTTTGTTTTTACATTTGGATTTTCGCTGCCAACGACCAGTGTACGATAAATTTCTGCATCGCTTAAGCTGCTAAAGGCCGTCTGTTTTGTTCCATATACAAAGCCGCTGTCAATCAGCTCAACTCCATCCGGAAGGTTGATTGCCGTTGCAAACGAAAGCTTATATGCACCGCCTGCCTCTGAGCCGTAAACATCTGACATGACGACTGTCGGAACATCCTGCTCTATGGCGTCTGTACGGTAAACGGCATAAATTGTTTTTTCTGATGCAGTTGTAATGTACAACCTGTAGCTTGTGTCCTTGCTCAATACGTTGTTCCCCGCTTCATCATCCGACCAGTGGGAGAATGTATACGTATCCATTTCAGGTTCTGCCGTTAATGTGCAATACTGGCCGACTGCTGCCTGCTGCGTTGAGCCGCCTTCCTGTACTTCAGTGCCAATCATATTTTTAACGGTAATGGTTGCCGTTGCATCGGAGGCTGTATAGAGCGGTGTAATTTCAATTGTTGTCCCCGCTGCCTGCAGTGCTGTTTTTATTGCTTCTTCAATTTCGTCAGCCGGATAGGATGCATTGCCCAACTGCCAGCCTGTGAAGACATAACCTGTCCTGCTGGGGGCATTTGGGATAGCAATGCTTGCGGCATCCTTTTCATAGTACGTGCTGGAAAGCTCATCCCCATTGGATGCGCGGAAAATAACTTCTACGAATGCCTTTCCGCAGTATTTACAATTACCGGTGGCCGCATCAATCGTATGTGCGCCAGAAGGTACGATCACTTCATATTCTTCCTCATAGCGGGTACCTTCATATTCCACATAGAGCGGATAATAGGTATAACCGTTTGCATCTTCACCCGGATGCTCTGCTATCCACTCTGCGCATTTCGGATCCACATCTACAAAAGCTTCTCCGACGGTTGCCTGCCTGGTTACTTCTCCTTCGTCACAGCGCACGCAGCTGAAGGTAGCTAACGCAGAAGCGCCATTGTTTGTAAGTGAGAATACAGGACGCCCGTAAGAATGGCCCTGCGCCTCAAAGGAGATTTCAATTTCATTGCTGGCTGCAGATGTTTCAAAATTCTTACCGCACTGTGAGCAATGATAATGTGTTCCGTAAGAAGGCTTTGTACAGTCTGTGCTTGGAGTTCCTGTAATACGTGTCACGTTGTGTCTGTCATAGGTTACCCTATAGGTTTCATTGTCTTTTGCAAAATCCAGTCCGTCCTCGCTGCCTTCTGCCAGATTTGCTGTAAAGGTCAGGGTACCTGGCGTGCCGTCCTCATTGACGCAGGATCCGCTTTGTGTTACGGTGACAGGGACATCCTCTGTTCCGTTACAGCCGTCTACGGTACATTCGCGATAGGCGTCTACGGTAAATGTTCCGGTATAGAGCCTGCGTCCGTTGGCGCTTAAAATCGGCTCCCCGTCTTCATCCTTAAGATACTCTTCTTCTATGCCGTCGCCGTCATTCCATGCAACTTTTACCTCCGTACCGAATACATGGCCGGTTGTTTTATCTTCTGCTCTTTTCGGGTTTGGCGCTGTATTTTCCACTTTTACAGGGGCTGTAGTATCTTTGCTGTTTGCCCTGCCGTAGAATTCTGCTTCATAGACGGTATAGCCGTCTGCGGTACAGGTCTTATCTTGATGAGCGGTTACTTTAATATTGACAAAGCCTGCTCCCGATATCGCTGTATTGTCTTCATCTGTGAGGCTTTCACTTAATTTTCCTGTGTAGCTTTCCGTCTCATCACAATTCTCACAGGTTCGTGTGACAGTAATCTGGTAATCAGGAACGCTGACTGTATTGCCGTTCAGTGTAATCTCTACCGGTTCGGCATTTTCTACTGGTTCCCAAGCTCCCCAATCAATACTTGTATTGTCCCATGTATGCCCGTTTGATGGTATCGTATCCGTAAAGGTCAGAGGCTGTATGGACTCGCCGTTGAGCCTAGCAGTAGCAGTTACTGTCCCTAAACCGTTTTCTGTACACGTAGGTTCTGGGTTCGCTTTCGTATCAATAGATGCTTTTAATTTCCGAACGGTCTTATTATTTTCTTTGCCATAGGATACAGCATTGCTGGTATCAGGATCGATGCTGTTTGTTCCGCTAAGTTCTCCCTCTTCTCCAATACATTCCGGATTCTGGCAGGTGTACTTATAATATATGCTGCCGTCTGTGGTATAAGAGGTTCTGTCCCAGCTGCCTTCACCGTAGCTATGCCCCCTTGCAGGAAGCGTTTTTGTTACATAGATTTTTTCCGGTGCAGGCTCTGACGGTTCCTCCGTATCACCGGGTTCAGCTGTTGTTTCCACATTTCCGGCTTCAAGCGGTACTCCGGGTTCATTAAAGTATTCGAAGGTTTTTCCGTCATACTCCACGCTTACAGCCCAGGCATTGACGCCGTTCTTTTTACATGTACGTACCTGGTGCGGATTGTCGTTATCATCTGTATCATTCATTGTTCCTAAGTGGACATTTTCATCTTCGCCTGTCAGAGTCACGCTATGGCGAGGGTCATTTTCACAAACTAAGATAACGGTTACATCTTCTGCGCGATCCGGATATGCATCTGCATTTGGGTTTTCCCAATATACATTATTGTATCCGGCTGTCTCTGTTGTCCCGGCAGGCTCATCCGATATCCGGAAATCATGGCCTTTTGCCGGCGTACCGGTGCTAATGCGTAAAGGTACTTCTTTCCCGTCCTTCATCATGGTCGTATAGGTTTTCGCTGGCTTGCCGTCATTTGTCGTGCAGGTTACAGATATGTCAAAGACATCCGTACCCTCTGACGTACAGAATGCCTTAATAAAACCATCTGCGTAGTTTTCGTTTTTAGTGATTTCTACTGTGCCGGCAGCGACGCTGCTTAAGGTTCCGTTCAGTGTACCTGTTGTAGTCGTTCCCTCTGTTTTATTGTCTTCATTCTTGGTGAATACTGCTGTTGCCGGCAGGATGACGGTATTTTGGCATCCATTATTTGTACAGGTCAGTGTAACCTTAATGCCGTTATCTTTCATATTGTGCGAAGCATCTTCGCCCAGTTCGTCATTCCATGCAACGCTTGCCACAAAGCTGTGCCCTCTGACTCCTGTCTTTTTCACTTCGCCTGTATATTCAGACTCAAAAACCTCATCCGGGTCAGTCGGCGGTTCATATTTGTATACGGGATCGCCATAGGAATCCGTACCGTTCGGCTTAACGTATTCTTTGTTAAAGCTTACGGTGACGGGATAAGACAGCAGCATTTCCTCCGTACAGGTATAAGTCTTGTCTGCAGGCTCTTTTCCTTCACCAACCTGCAAATCTGTTTTCGTAATAGATGCACCGCATTTGATACAGGTAAAGGTTGCCTTTGCCGTTGTTTTTGTGCTATCCTGCCAGTCATACTGTGGGATACTGAAATTGTGCGGAATTTGAGCAATTACTACATCCTCCGGGTTTAACCTGTCCGTTGGGGCAGTATTGACCGGAGCCTGAAAAAGCTCATGGCAGACACCGCATTCATAGTGTGCAACACGTCCAGATTTTTCGCAGGTTGCTGCAACATATGAATAATAGACCCATTCGCTATGGCCTGTTCCTATTACATTGGCTGTTACGTTAGCGCTTCCGGTCGTCCCATCTTCGAATGTCCCTTCTACTTCAAGGGTTGCATTCGATACAGTTGCGCAGGTAGATGTTAATTCCGCTTTTGTTCCATCGTCAGCAACCATATATACCTTAACGCTTTCAGCTTCTTCGGCTTCTGCTTTAGAACAATCTGTATTTCGGCAGCTGCGTGTTACGGTAAAGCTGTCTGTTCCGGGTCTAAAGTCAATCGGATCTGCCTGAGCTGCTGCCGGATCTGGCTTGTCCAGAGTTGCTGTGTATTCATAATCATGCTGATCCAATGCAGCTATTTGGGCAGTAAATGTGCTTTGCGGCGCACTTCCCCCCGATTCGGTTTCCCCATCAGAGCCCGCCTTTTCGGCCGTCGCTGTGTAGGTCACTGTTACGCCTTCAGTACAATCATAAGATGTGGGCGCTGCTGCCGGAGTTTTTGTTATAGTAATTGTTGGCTGATAATTAGTATCTGCTTCACCGCAGACCGTGCACTTGCGTGATACACTGACAATGCTCGTTACGTTAACATCATCACCAGTAAGAGAAGCGTCAAAACGCATCAGTGCTGCAAGGTTTTCAAATGTCTTCACATCGTCAGAGTCTTCATCCGTGTTACAGTTCCAGGTAAAGGTGTATGGATTTTCTGTGTCTGTCACATCATAAGTATGATCTAATTTTCCGCCTTCTGTATCTTGAAGCTCTGTCAGGGTTTTTCTGGTAGGATTTTCATCAGAATCATTCATCAGATCATCCATGGTCAGGTATAAATAACCACAGTTTTCACATTTGTAATGCCCTTTGATACCGTAATCTTTACAGGTTTTCTCCTGCGGCTCAACCCAGACACCGTCATGGTTTTTTTTGTCAACAGATTTTAATTCGTCGTCTGTTAATTCCCTTTGAGGTTTTTGCTCAGCATCCAGATATGCGAAATTTTTTCCGCAGTTTGAACAATGATAATGGAATATCTGGCCTTCCTTAAAGCATGTCGGATTGATTGCAGCTACTGGCTGCAAATCGTTTACGGTTTCCTGACCCTCTGAATGCGTACCATTGTGCCGACAGAGCAGCCCAACTGTATAAGGGGCAGACGTGCCGTTAACGGTATAGCCGCTGGCAACATAGTTTGTTGGCGCTGTAGAGAATTTACCGCCCCTGACTTCAACCTTTGATTGGTTTGTTTCACTGCTCAGCTGGTAGAATACATCGCCTGTTGATGTAAATGTACCGTCATTGATACGAATAGTCTGCGCTGCATTTCCAGAGAAGGAAATCACATGCACATTGGCAGCGGCAACTCCTGCTTCAAATGTACCGCCATTGATTGTTACCATAGAGTCTGTGGCAAGATAAAGTACGGTATTAAAGCCTTCTATATTTTCTGCAGTGCCTACGCCGCTTTTATAAGTACCGCCATTGATTGTAAGGGTAGCGTTTGGCACCTCATCACTTAAGCCGATTGCTGCGCTCTGGCTTTCAACTGTCGGGCCTGCTTCTGTTTCAGTTCCATCTTCGTTTGTTGTTTTCTGTCCAAGAACTACAGTAGAATCGCTGTATGCAAAAATACCATACATACCCTCGTTGCTTTCGTTTCCTGCTTTTGCGGTAACTGTACCTCCAAGCATGGTTAGTTTGCCTGTCGATTCCGCAACACTGAACATAACAGCGCCGTTATAATTATTTTTATTAGCTACTTCTTCTTTTGTTGCAGTGCATTCGAATGTACCGTTTGCAATTGTTACATCACCCTTTATCCTTAACATTTGAACCGCTTTGGTCTTATACGTACCGTTACCCTCAATTGTCAGGATAGAACCGGGCTCTGCATTAATCATGACATGGTTTCCTTCTAAGGTACTAAATGCTCCATTATCTCCAGGCGCTGCTAAAACGGTATTTTCAAATGTGCCGCCCTGCAGTCTGATTTTGGCACCGCTTGCAATTGTAATCATATATCCAGCTGTCTGAACTGTTTTGCCAGCCAGATTATAAGTGGCTGTTCCATCTAATACGGCATTGCCTTTCAATTCTAATATAGAATCTGCGGGTGCCGCTGCAAGAGCTGCAAAAGCCCCTGGCAGACTGGTATACGTTGTTGTGCCAATTTGAGCAATGGGTTCTTCTGCCGGTGTATTTGTGTCTTCCGGCGTCTGACTGTCTGATGTGCCGTCATTTCCGACTTCATCTGCTAAAGCAGATGCTTCATATCGAACGTCTCCATTGTCGGATACATACCTGTCGATTCCCGCATCTTCAGTAGTGGCGCCAGCTAGCTCTGTATCTAACTGCCAATTTTCCTGATCAGGTGCAGACACTTCGGTTGCGAGGCCTGTCATGTTGCTGGACAGGATCATCGTTGCAGACAGGACGATGCTC
>CANDKL010000057.1 GCA_947385255.1 uncultured Roseburia sp.
TGGATCATATTATTCTGTTCCCCCTGCAAAGCCTGAAAAATGGCGCTGTGCTCACTGTCTACCGGCAATATGGGAACCCGGTACTCCTTTGCCAGAGAAATGACGATTGGGCCTGCTGTTACGAGCGTTTCTTTGTTTGCCAGCGCAATCGCTTTGCCGCTTTTGATAGCTGCAATCGTCGGGCGTATCCCAAGCATTCCCACAATGGCCGTCACTAAAATTTCCGCCTGCGGCTCTGCGGCCGCCTCCAAAAGCCCTTCCATGCCGGATGCAATCCGCACATTTACATCAGCCGTGCGTATTTTTAACTCCCTTGCCGATTCCTCGCTCCATACGGCGGCAAGCGCGGGGCGAAATTCCCGAATCTGCGCTTCCAGCAAATCAATATTACTGCCTGCCGCCATTGCTGTTACCCGTATGTCCTTTTGTTCTCTTACGATGTCCAATGTCTGAGTTCCGATTGAACCGGTAGAACCCAATATGGCTATATTTTTCATATGTCCGCCTCTCCTGTTGCCGTTTTATTTGATCAAATAGGCCGCCAGGGCATAAATCACCGGCGCGGTAAAGATCACGCTGTCAAACCGATCCAAAATTCCGCCGTGCCCCGGAATCAGCGTTCCATAGTCCTTGATTCCGTAATTCCGCTTAACGGCCGAAGCCGCCAGATCCCCGACCATGGAAATCAAAGCGCCCACGCCGCTGATTACCGAAAGCAGAAGCATTTCATTTGTGCCAGCCTGCATGGATTCTCGGAATATCCAGGTATACAAAAGCGTAAGCAGCATACTTCCAAGCACTCCTCCAACCGCTCCCTCTATGGATTTCTTTGGACTTAGCTTAGGCGACATCTTGTGCCTGCCGATTAAAACACCTACGCAGTACGCACAAGTATCGCATCCCCAGGAACACAGAAAAATCAGCCATACCACATAAGCGCCCCGCTCCAGCATTCTTGTCTGATAGATATAGGAAATCATAACCGCTACATAAAACACTCCAAAAAAAGCGGCCAGTATCTGCTCGGTCCGATAGCCTGGATAGGTCATGACATAGATAAACATCAGTAGCACCAGCGTCCCGATTGCAAATACCATTTTGTCCGGCAAAAAGGGATGGTACAGATCCGCATAAAATACGGCTGCTGCCAGATATCCGGCCATTCCCGCCGCACCTTTTTCTATTTTTAAAATACGATACAATTCAAACATGCCGACCAGAGAAATCAGCAAAAGCGCGCACAGCAGCACATCGCCCCCTGCGATGATCAACACAAGAGCCAGCGCTACCAGAACAATTCCGCTTAGTAATCTCGTTTTAAACATTTGTATCCTCTTTCTCTTTGATGCCGCCGTATCTTCTGTCTCTGGCACTATATGCTTCCACAGCCTGTTTTAATTCCTTTTCCTTAAAATCCGGCCATGGCGTATCTGTAAAATAAAACTCGCTGTACGCCAGCTGCCAGAGCAGGTAATTCGACAAACGCAGCTCCCCGCTGGTACGAATTAAAAGATCGGGATCCGGAATGTCTGCCGTATCCAGATAGGATGCAAATTTCGCTTCATTCAGTTCCTCCGCCGTAAAGCTTCCCGCATCGTAATCCTTTAACAATCTGTGCATGGCGCGGATCATCTCGTCTCTGCTGCCATAGTTAATGGCAATCTGAAGGTTCAGCCCTGTATAGTCGGCGGAAGCCGCCTCCAGATCCCGAATATTCTTCTGGAATTTCTCATTGAGACGGGAAATATCACCTATGACGCGGACACGCATATTGTTCTTCTTCGCTGTCCTCTGACAGTTTTTCAGATAGGAATCCAAAAGCGTCATCAGTGCATTCACCTCGCCTGCCGGACGGTTCCAGTTCTCCGTGGAAAACGCATATAGCGTCAGGTAGCGGATACCCATGTCGTGCGCCGCCTTGCAGACGACCTCTACATTCTTCGCTCCCATTGTATGCCCATAGTTCCTCGGCATGCCCTTCGATTTCGCCCACCTGCCGTTCCCGTCTAATATAATTGCAACATGATTTGGTACCATCGCATCTTCCCCCATACTATCGTAAAAATGGGAACACGCATGATGCAATGTCCCCACGTCACTTCTGAAATTCCCTGCAGCAGCTTATACGGTAAGAATCTCTTTTGTCTTTGCCTCTACTGCTTTTTCTATCTTGGCAGTGTATTTGTCCGTCACCTTCTGCGCCTCATTCTCCAAATCCTTAATCTCATCCTCTGACACATCCCCCTTTGCCAGCTTCTTAAAGGTATCGTTTGCATCACGGCGGATATTTCGGATGGCAACCTTGGCGCCCTCTCCCTTTTTCTTAATGTCCTTTGCGAGCTCTTTCCTGCGTTCCTCGGTCAGCTCCGGAAATACGAGGCGGATCACTTTCCCGTCATTAGTTGGATGAATCCCGATATCCGAGGTTAAAATCGCTTTCTCAATTACCTTAACCATAGACGCCTCCCATGGTTGGATCTGCAGCATCCTTGGCTCTGGAGAATTAACATTCGCCACAGACTGAATCGGAGTCGGCGATCCGTAATAATCCACCTTCAGTTTATCTAATACATGCGGATTCGCGCGTCCGGCACGGATCGCACTGAATTCCTCTTCCAAATTGTTTAATGTTTTCTGCATTTTTGTTTCAAATGGCTCTAACCTTGCATCCATATACAAACCTCCCTTTTCATCCCTTATCATGCAGTTACGACTGTCCCGTTAAATTCGCCGGATATCGCATGAACAATGCTGTCCTCCTCCTGCAGTGCAAACACATACATCGGCATTTTGTTCTCCATACACAAAATGGATGCCGTCATGTCTACAACGGAAAGCTTCTGCGCAATCACCTCTTCGATGGCAATCCGATCATAACGCTTCGCATCCGGGTTCTTCTTCGGATCGGAATCGTAGACGCCGTCTACCGCCTTCGCCAGTAGGATGCCGTCCGCTTCAATCTCAACCGCACGCAGTACGGTCGCCGTGTCCGTAGAAAAATACGGATGGCCTGTCCCACCTGCAAAAAACACGGCCATGTTATGTGCAAAATATTTATTCGCGCGGTCTTTTGAAAACAGCTTCGTCATGGAACCGCATGCAAAAGGCGTCAATACCTGCGTCATCATACCAACCGAACGGAAAATTTCGGATACGTAAATACAGTTCATCACGGTTGCCAGCATCCCAATCTGATCCGCCTTTACACGGTCGATCGTCTCGCTGGTACGCCCACGCCAAAAATTGCCTCCGCCAATGACAATGCCGACTTCAACTCCACTGTCAATCAGCTTCTTCACCTGATAAGCGACTCTGGTCACCATAGGCTCGTCAAAGCCAGTCTTCTTATCACCGGCCAATGCTTCTCCGCTTAATTTCAATAAAACCCGCTTCATAGATTAATTCCCTTTCTTCTCGTCAAACAGGCTCTGTACGTCAATATCCGCATACGTCTGCGAACAGAAGCCTTCGATTACGGCGCCGTTGTTGATCTGTACGGAACGGGATTTGATATTCCCCATAACAACTGCAGAGGTATCCACAACGACCGGTCCCTGAACGTCAATGTCTCCCTTGATTGCGCCTGCAATCACTGCGGAAGAGGCTGTAATATTGCCGATAACAACCGAGCCGATTCCAATCTTCACGGTTCCTGTGCTGTTGACCTCTCCTTCCACCTTGGCAGCGTCGGCAAAGAACTCCGATGAATTGCTGTTTCCCTCCAGAATGCCGGTAATCACCAGCTTGCCGTTACAGGTAACGTTCCCTACAATCCTTCCACGGATATCAACGGAACCGTCAGAAGCAATGTCACCTTTGATGTTTGTCCCTTCTGTAATAACAGTCACCTCATCGGAAACTGCATCCGGATTCACTCCGCTCACATGCTTTGGGCTGGCCGTCATCATCTCTTCATTCATTCTCTTCCTATCCTCCATCGTCATTCTCACATCTGCCGAACGGGTATCCCGTGCAAAATCGCGTTCATAGCTCCGCGACGCCCGTTCGGTGGGCTGGGCAGTTGGTTTTTCCGTAACCTGTTCCAATAGTCCATTCAATTTAGAAAGCTCAGATTTGGTATCCACGTCCTCTAAATCAAGCGTATTTACCAACATGTCGTCATCGTTATCCAGGGTATCGTCCGTTTCCGCATAATCATCTTCCCCCGGAATCAAATCATTTACCGCCTGGGAAAAATCATCCTTAAACTCTTTAAAAAAACCCATTTTATATCCTCCATTTTCTAAATAATCTACTGCGGTTCCACGCTTGCTGCCGCAATGTGCTGGACTACAGTTGTACTCTCATCTATCGGTAATATTTCAGCTCCCATACCCTGCAACGCTTCAATCATTGGCCCCAGTGCCTTTACGGTAGAAACCTTCGTCTCCGCATCGTGCATAAGAACAATAGATGTCTTATATTTTACCACATCCGTCATTACGTTTTCAACCAGCTTCTCCGGCGTATAGGCCTGTGCAGTCGCATCTCCGCTGGCCACATTCCAGTCGAAATAGGTGATACCGCGCCCGTTTAGGGAACGGATGAATTCTTTCATATCCACACTGCTCACCTGATTGCTGCTGCCGCCCGGAAAACGGTAAAACAGGCACTCCTCCCCGGTCACTTCGTATAAATAGTTCTGTATTTCCGAAAAATCCTCCTCAAACGACTCTACCGAGCTGTACAGTGTGCTGTACTTGTGGGAGTAAGAATGCATCGCCAGCGTATGTCCTTCTCTCACAATCCGCTTATACAGTTCCTTAGAGGCATCGTCCCTTTTGCCGACCACAAAAAATGTGGCCTTGATGTTGTATTTCTGCAGTGTGTCCAGGATCTGGGAGGTACTGGTACTCGGGCCGTCATCAAAGGTAAGATATACCTTGTGGGCATCTCCCTGTTTGGCAAGATTCTCGCCCTGATTGACCGCCTGCGCGACACCGTAGTCCTCCGTCCCATCCGCCTGCGTGGAAATTTCTTCTAAATTTAAATATGCGCTCTCATCCGTACCCATCCCTGTCTGATTGGCATCTTCTTCGATCTGGCGGCTTACGGTAAAATTGTCCATTAAAAATTTCAGATCCTTCTCTAACACATGGACCCGGTACAATAAAATACCGCAGATAACCATCGAAGCCAAGAGCCAAATCCCTATGATACCGATTAGAGCCGTCTTAATCCGGGCAACCCGTCTGCGCCGTCTGCGCTCCTGTCCAAGCCCTTTCGCGGACCTCTCTTCCATATATGACCTCCCCGGCCAAGATACTGTAACAAATTTATTCTTTTACATTGTACCATATATTCCTTCTTTTGCAAGAATTATTCCATAAATATTATTCCGTAGACAAAACTTCCTCTGTATTCAAAGCCTCTGTATCTACCGATTCTACCTCATTTTCCCCGTAATACTCCGCTTCCGATACCTCCTGCACGTCGGCATTCTCATATAAATAATCAATAGCCTTGCTGCGGATCAGCATCGTCATAATAGACACCTTCCCGTAATCCGCCGTAAAATCATCTAGGGTGTCGTATCCATTCTGGGCAGCCAGTTCTTCTGCTTCCTTTGTGTAATTCTGTCCGGTAATGGAAAAGCCCTCCTTTTCCGCGATTGCCTGTGCAACCAGTATTTCATTCACGGCCTCTAAGGTTATGCTGTCCAAATCGTCTTCTCCCATAAAATCCCGGATGAACTCATCCATCTCAATGCCGAACATCTGCGCATACTGCTGGTACTCTTCATAAGTAGAGTTGTAGCAGGCATCGTACAACACCTGAGGATATCCGTTGATCGTAGCATTCGAAACCGCTAAGGACAACGCATCCTCTCCCGCACCCGAAGCCGCCTCCTCCTGTGCCGAAGCAATCAGCTCGCCCCGCAGAGCCTCTTCATAGGCCTCCTTCGTATCGTATTCTGTCGCAGATGCAACAAATTCATCTGTATATTCCGGAGTCACCACTTCGCTGATGGACTTGATGGTTACGGTAAATTCCGCCGTCTTTCCTGCGGTATCCTCGTAATAATCGGCTGGAAAGGTCACACTGAACGTTACCTCTTCCCCTGTGCTTTTGCCAATCAGGTTGCTTTCAAACTCGTCTAAAAACTCACCCTCTCCCATGGTAAATTCATAGTCCTCCGCACTGCCGCCGTCAAATTCCGCGCCATCAATCGTTCCGGTAAAGTCAATTGTAAGATAATCCCCATCCTGCACGGCACGATCGGAAATCTCATGATACTCCGTATTTTCGCTGATCAGATCCTCAATGCTCATCTCAATATCTTCGTCTGATACGGTAGGAACGGGATACTGCACAGAAAGATTTTTATACTCTCCTAATGTAACATAATCGCTTACCTTGTAATCAAAAAACATCTGCGTCTCTGTATCCGTGACAGATTCACCGGGATCCGCGTCTAAAGCGCCGCCTCCGCAGCCTGCCAGCAGACACATTCCGGCTCCTAAAAGCAATGCTGTTAAGCCCGTTTTCTTTTTCATGCGTAATACCTCTTTCTTCACTTTTCTATATACATAGGCATAATATAACATACTTGTCAAACGAAAATCAATGGCTTTTTTACGTTTCCCGTTCTTATTCTGCCTTTTGTGGAATATAATTATGTTTTTCCCTATCACTTTATGAAAATTTTCGCATACGCTAATGATATATCAAAAAAGGAGACTATCTTATGAATACTTGCGGTCAACCAAGATGCGGCAGGATTTCTTATCCTGTCCCGGATACCTGCACCAAAGACACAAGACTTCCGGACAGCTTTGCGCTTGCCATGGCATATGTCCCCATGCAAAAATTCAAAAGCCTTTATGAGCTGGATGAAGCCTTAAAGCTGGGAACGATCTTCCCGGAGCTGAACAAACCGTTTCTGGGATGGAAAGGGGGGTGTCCGTGTTGAGACAGAATATGAATTCCAACAAAACCCAGCTTTTACAATGGATTAATGAGGTAAGCTTCGCCATGACTGAAATGGTACTCTACCTCGATACCCATCCGGACGACGCAGACGCCCATGCTTATTTTGATCATTTCAAAGAAGAGCGGAACAAGGCCATGAGCCTTTATTCCGCCAACTATGCTCCGCTTACGCTTGATTCCATGTCGGATACCGATCCGTGCAGCCAGTGGAGCTGGGCAAGCGAACCATGGCCGTGGGAAGGGGGGATCTGTTAATGTGGAATTATGAAAAACGCTTGGAATATCCGGTAAATATTAAGGAAACGAATCCAAAGATTGCGAAGTTTATTATGAGCCAGTATGGCGGACTGTATTGTTTTAACATATAACTAGTATTAGATTGATCAAATTCTGTTCTATGCGCCCGTCACTATGGCATCGAAGCCCGCCTCCTGCAGCCTCTTGGCCATAGCCCGTGCGTTTTCTATTTTGCTGTATGCACCGACCTGCACCCGGTACAGCTTGCCCGTCTCTGATTCCTGCCCCTGCTGCCCCTGCCCGTCGATCGGGCCGCCGTGTATGCCTTCCGCAATTAGACGCGCTACATCGGTTTTTGCTGCCAGTGCGCAGTCGCCTGCATTGTCGCAGAAAAAGCTTTCTATCATAACCGCAGTCGGGGCCGTTTTGTTCAGCATGTATAAATTCGGCCTCTTCTGGATTCCCCGGTCGTGAAATACGGCTGCCAGGCGTTCCTGGACCCTCTGCGCTACGGCCTTTCCTTTCTCGGATAAATAGAGTACTTCACAGCCGCGGGCATTGTGCTGTACGGAAGCGTTCAGATGCAGCTCCGCCACCAAATCGCAGCCTCCGCTGTTGACCTTCGGCAGCTTATACTCCTTCTCTTCCGCGCTTTTTGTAAATCTTCGCTCCGGACAGATCAGGGTATCTGCTTTGTGCCCGGCGCTCCGCAGGTATGCCGCAATCTTATCCGCAATGCCTTTGTTGTATTCATATTCCAAAACGCCGCCAAAGGGACGGCCGTCCGCGCTGGTGCAATTCCCGTTCTTTAAGATACTGTGCCCTACTGTTACTATCACCTTCATGGCTTCCTTCCCCCTCTTTAAGATTTGCTGTGCAGCTGCCCGTCCGCGGCGATTGCAGCCTGCGTAAAGCTGTTGTTCTTCCACCAGGCCCAGATAGACGCTGCCGCCGTAATGAGCATGGATACCGCCTGCCCCACCTCTTCGTTTGTGAACGGGAGCGTGCTGTATCCGGCAATCTCAAGCATCTGGTTTACCAGGGCAAACGCCAGTACCACAGTCCTTACAATGGTCATTGTCTCAATCTTCCTTTTCATGTACATCCTCCTTCTCTTCCGGCCCTTCCGGCATGTTTAGCAATGTGTTATATAATTTCGTGGCGACATCATTGCCGCCTAAATCATGGTAGGCCTCGTATACGCGTTTGATAGATTCTTTCGCGTATATCGGGCAATACTCCCGCTCTTTGTACTTATTATAATTCTGTACGATGCTCTCACGCAGAAGGCTTTTCACGCCTTCCGCTATGGCTGTGCTTTTCCGCTGCTCTTCCTGCAGCCGTTTTTTCATATCCCGGTATAAGTATGCCAGGATACAGGTAAGTACCGAAAAGACCCAGTCTGTCCAATTTTGCTGCATAAACAGTATGATCTGCTGCATCAAGCCGCCTCCTTTCCCCTGCCTTTTGGTTCCTTTACGCCATCCCCGCTCCCGGCCCGTATTTCTGCCGGTAGTCCTCCCCGGTGTCCAGATAGGCCATATCCGGGTTTAGCTTAAAAAATTCACGGAAATTCCTTCCGGCATAGGGTACCGCTGTCCCTCTTGCCATTTTTTGCACCCACTCCTCAAACGAACGTGTGTAATAGTGGTTCAGCCGGAAAAAATCCCTTATTTTTTCATCCCTGTAATCCAGGCAGTCCGTCCCCAGCCTTGCTTTCGGGATGTAATTCCGAAAGCCCTCCACCCGGTTGGACTGTGCAAAATATTTCCCTTTATTTATCCCATACTCCCATTCTACTTCTTGTGTAAACCGCAGCATGTCCGGTTCCCCGCTCCTGACGCTCTGCCCATTGGCATTGAAGCATTTCCACAGGCACTGTATTGTGGAATACCGCCTGTTTTCCTGCAGCAGCTCTGTAAGCCCCCTGCTGCCTGCCACTACATATTCGTCCGGATCTGCCGCCAGGAACCATTTTGTTTCCAGGCTGTACTTTTCCAGGAAATCATTATGGGAATCCTGCTGGGAATTTTCAGAGGTTGGCCAGCTTATGACTGTCACCTTGTCCAGGTGCAAAAAGCCTGCTTTTTCCAGATACTCCAATACCGGGACGGCTGATTCATTGTCATATATGTAAAAATGGTCAAAGCCGAGCTCCTCGACGTGGTAGCGTATCCACTCCTCCAGATAGTTGTTTTCGTCCCGTACGATGGTCACCATGGAGAGGAAATATTTGTATTTGATTCCCTGCTCCTCTTTTTGGAATTTTTCTACCGCGGCCTGTTTTGCTTTTTCTTCCCTCTGCCGGGCGATTTGTTCCAGCTTCTGTTCCGACGCTTCCAGCGCGTCCCTGTTCTGTTTTGCGATCCTGGCGGCATCTTCCGCTTTCATTCCGGCAATGAGGCTGTCCACAAAGAGCGCCTGCTCGTGATCTACTTTCCTGCGCAGCTCTGTGCATTCCAATTCTAATTTCCCGGATTCTTCGGAAAATTCATCTTTGGATGTGCCGCCTTCTGTGATTTCGCCGTCTATATAATAAAGCTCCTTTTCCAGAATGGTATGCAGCTTTTCCAGCTCGCTGTCGGCAAGCAGTATGGCGTCCCTGCTGAACCCTTTCCCGGCAATGCGGTTGTATCCTGTAATCCTGTTTGTCAAAATATCTACATACAGCCTGATCATAGCGCCTCCTTTTATAGCAATTCCACCTGCGTTACATACCTCCCTGTGTCGCCTTTTACCGCGACATACGTACCGCCTGCTTCCGTTCCGATTGTGCATGTGACGCCTTCCTTCTTCTGTGACCGGTTTACCGTCTGTGCGCAGCAGGATGACGATAGGTTTTCCCCCATGACATATTCCGCGGAGAACGGCAGCCAGTATTCGCTGGAAAGGCCCTGGGCAAATACCCCGGTTACCCGGATCCGGTATAGGATAAGGTTGTCGCTTGAGGTGATTCCGTTGCATCCGGAACTGTATTCGGGGTTAAAGTATTCGGAATACAGGGTGTTGCCCGGCAGGGAAACCCCGTGGAACAGTACCTGCGGCTTCCTCTGGTATTCCCCTGATGCGCCTCCTGCGCCTGTGGCGCTGTAGCTTACGCCGTTTAACATGATTTTTCCCATCTGCTTTTCCTTTCTAACCGTCTTTTATGAAGTAGACGGTATTGTTCATTTTTTCTGCGTAAGACAGCGCATTGTACTGTGCCTGTGTCAGTTCCTTGTATTTTATGACGTTCTCCGGCACACCAAGCAGATTCTTTACGGAATCGACGCTTATCGCACGCAGCTCATAACCGCTCCATGCAGCAAGCCAATTTGTTTCGGTGATTCCTTCTTTATAATAAGACAATGATATTTCATGGTTGGAACGCCCGGAATCCAGTACTTTTTTTGCCTTATTGGCGGATTCCACGTTTGAATCCAGAAAAGCAAGCTCTCCCTGCCAATTGATCGCATCCCCTGCGCCGCCCCCAACAAAGGCATGCTTCGCATTGTATTGCACGCATAAGAATGCGTTTGCATCACCGACGCCAAGCGCAATTGCTGCGCTGTAAATGGGAAACGCATCGACGCCGGCTTTACTCGACCTTACGACCGACAAAAATGTGCCGTTTTCAGAATCCCCTTTTGTCTGCGTCCTGAATTGTGATTTGTAATCATTTGTTATATAACCGTTGTTTTGATGCTTTTGAAACGCCCCTATGGCATCTGGCGTAACATATTCCTTAAAATTTTTCTGGTCAAGGATTTCGTATGTTGCAACATTATTCTCCAATGGGACATCATACCGCACAAACTTCTTGAGGTAATTAAACCCAACCGCCCCCTGCTCCCCACTACTGTTTGAAAATTTAATAATCGTCGACCATGGAATGCTTGTCTTAAGGTCAAGCGGAACCAGTGAATTGGCATCCGTATTTACAGACGCCGTTTTGATTGTTACCGTGCCGTATTCATCATGCCATTCCGTATACCAATCAACCCCGTTTTGAGTCCTTCCTTTTAAAAATCCATAAACACCGAACGCATTGTTAATCATCCCAAGGTTAAATATATTTCCAGGCACTGTTTTTCCGGCCAGGATGGGGTAATAGTTCCCCGCCGCAGGGGTTGTGCTGATCCCGATTATGGCATTGGATATCTCCATTCCGCCTAACCATGTACTTCCTCTGGACGGTATCTGGATGCGCCCGCTCATCGCCCCGCCTGTAATCGGCAAAGCACCCACATTGCCCGCCGTCAGGTTTACATTCCCGGTTCTGTAAGCACTTTCACTGTTTCCTTTTACACCGGTCACGGGCTTTGAAACCTTTAATGTCGTCCAGCCTGTTGGTTTTGTCGCGGAATCATACAGATTTCCGATTTCGATTGCGTTGGAATAAGTCGTTTTAGCGATTTCGTGGATAAACAGCTGGTAGGTATAAGCAGGAAGATAAGCGCCCACATAGACATAATCGTCTGACGCATCCCAGAAACCAAATACTTCATTCGTTCCGTAATACAGGCTTGGATTCAATTCTACAATACTGCAATTGAAAACTTCCCTGGTCGATACCGTAAACAAGTATGTACCGAAAATATTATGGCCGAAATCCCCCATCCCGGATACCAGAAAGGAAATGCCGCACGGAGAGCTGCCGACAATGCCTGGCTTGTAAAGCCTGCAAAAGCTTACATACCTTGCCACCCCGGTCCCTCTGGCAAACATGACCTGATGCGGTACCTGCGGCTTATTCCTGATATAGGCGTCCGAGGATGCGTCTGCCACGTTCCAGTCCGGCTGCACATTTGCTTTGGCCCCGGCCCCGATTCCGTCCAGCTTCTTTTTGTCTGAGGCTGACAACAGGCCTGCTGCCGTCTGTGTGGCTGCCGGCAGTGTGGCGTCGGCATCGGAGATATAGTACGTGGTCCCGTCCATTTTCTGCGCGTAGGGAAGCGCGTCGTATTCGGCCTGCGTGAGCTGCCTTGCGGCCTTAACCCCGTTTCCGGATTTTACGGCATAGGAGGCTACATATGCTTTTATCCTGGCCCACAGACGGGCCAGGCCCGTGTCGTCTAGGAAACCCATCCTTCCGCCTCCCCTCTTTTATACGCAAATATTGTCAATCTCTGTGTTTGTGATGGCTGTGACGTTAAAAATATCCCCCAGCGGATCCCATTTCGTACCGTCCCACGCCACATTCATCCCTGCGCCGCCGTACTGCCCGGCCGTTTCGATATTGTAGACATCGCCCACTGTCCTGTTTGTCGTGGGCAGCTTAGAGGCGTCCGCTACGGAGCCTTTGTATTTATACATTCCGGCAATATCTGTTTTTAAGGCGTATTTGGACGCATCCTGGAAGGCGGCCAGCTTTTGTTTTTCTGCAGGGAGCATGACGCCCGGACGGGAGCTGCTTGCGGCATCTATATGGACCCTCGCCTCCGGCGAATCCGCATCGCTTCCGAAATACATGTGGAAGACGCATCTGTCACTCTCATAGGAGGTGGAGATCACGATATCATCCCAGCTCCCTTTTCCCAAGAGCACCTTGCCGCGGGCCGCGGAGCTCGGCGCCGGCACAAGGCCTCCTTCCCCTGCTTTCGTAAAGGTCGCGCCGACGAAATCAGCGTAAGTCGTATCTTTTGCCGCAATCCTAACCTTATCGTTTGCTGTATCCGGCGTCAGCGTGACATTGCTTCCGGCTTCCAGCTCCAGCGTGTCCGTCACGGAATCTGCCGCTACGGTGCTGGAGCCTACCTTTATATTGGAAAACGCGTGCTGGTTTGCCTGCGCCCCGGCTGCAATGCCGGCCAGCTTGTTTTTTTCTGCTGTTGTGTAATCATTGATTATTCTAATGCTTGGGAGCCACCAATTTAAAGCTTGAGAGCCACCCAAA
>CANDKL010000058.1 GCA_947385255.1 uncultured Roseburia sp.
GATAGCATATTCAGGAGGATGCATTACTATGTTTAAAGCCAAAAATCCCATATATCCGGGATTGAACATCATTATCGTAGGCTGCGGCAAAGTAGGAATTACACTGATTGAGCAGCTCAGCAAGGAAGGGCATGACATTACTATTATTGACAGGAATGCCATGAAGGTACAGGAAATCGCCAGTACCTATGACATTATGGGCTATGCCGGCAACGGCGCCAGCTACAATGTACAGATCGAAGCTGGAATTGAACAGGCGGATCTGATTATCGCAGTCACCAATTCCGATGAATTAAACCTGCTCTGCTGTACAGTAGCCACACAGGTCGGCAACTGTGCCGGAATCGCCCGGGTCCGTACCCCGGATTACAGCAGCGAAGCCGCCTATCTCCGCGAGAAGCTGGGTCTCGCCCTGATCATCAATCCGGAGCTGGAGGCGTCCAAGGAAGCCGCCCGCATTTTATATCTGCCTACAGCGCTTGAGGTCAATACCTTTGCCCATGGCCAGGCAGAGCTGATTAAATTCAAGGTTCCGCAAGGAAACGTGCTGGACAATACGACAATTGCCTTTTTGGGTAAAAATATCACGCCGGATATCCTGATCTGCGCCATTGAGCGCGATGGGGAGGTGTACATTCCCTCCGGCGATTTCAGAATGAGCGCCGGGGATATTATTTCCTTTGTCGCCCCCCGCAAAATTGCCAAGAATTTCCTCGAAAATATCGGCTTTAAAACCAACCAAGTGAAAAATACCATGATTATCGGCGGCGGCAGGGCCGCATATTACCTCTCCAGGCAGCTCCTGCAAATGGGCATTTCCGTGAAAATCATTGAAATCGACAAAAGCCGCTGCGAGGAGCTGAGCATTCTGCTCCCCAAAGCCATTATCATCCATGGCGACGGAACGGATCAGGATCTTTTAAAAGAAGAAGGCATTGAATTTGCAGAATCCTTTATTGCTTTAACCGGCATGGACGAAGAAAATATTCTGCTTACCCTCTATGCCAGGCAGGTATCGAACGCTAAGGTCATCACGAAGATCAACCGCTTCACCTTTAAAAGCGTCATCAATACGCTGGATTTGGGCAGCGTAGTTTATCCGCGCTATATTACCGCCGAGGCCATTATTGCCTATGTACGCGCCAAGAAAAATTCCATGGGCTGTAACATCGAAACGCTTTACCATATGTTTGACCATCGCGTAGAAGCGATTGAATTCCGCGTGGATAAAGCCTCCCGAGTGACCAATGTCCCTTTGATGGATCTGCCGCTGAAAAAGCACCTGCTGATCTCTTTCATTAACCGCAACGGAAAAATCCTGATCCCCAGCGGCCGGGATTCCATTCAGGTCGGCGATACGGTTATGGTTGTCACTACGCACACCGGATTTAAGGATATCCGCGACATTCTAAAATAACAGGAGGACGTCATGAACAGTTCAATCATTCGGTTTATTTTAGGTCATGTGCTGCGGATAGAGGGGATGCTTCTATTCCTGCCCGCCATTGTATCCGGCATTTATCAGGAAAACGAAGGCTTTTATTTTGTCGCAGTTGCTGCCGTCTGCCTGCTTCTTGGCTTCCTTATGATCCGAAAACCGCCGAAGCATCAGGTGTTTTATTTAAAAGAAGGCTGTATTGCCACAGCCTTAAGCTGGATTCTTTTAAGCTTTTTCGGCGCTCTTCCTTTTTATTTGAGCGGGGAAATCCCGTCCTTTACGGATGCGTTGTTTGAAACCGTTTCCGGGTTTACAACGACAGGCGCCAGTATTTTAAGCGATGTGGAGGCGCTTTCCTACTGTGCCCTGTTCTGGCGAAGCTTTACACACTGGATTGGCGGCATGGGCGTACTGGTATTTCTGCTCGCCATCATTCCCTTAAGCGGTGGCTGCCATATTAACCTGATGCGCGCGGAAAGCCCCGGTCCCTCTGTCGGCAAGCTGGTCCCCAAAATTCGTTATACGGCGCAGCTTTTATATATTATCTATTTCGCCATGACGGTTTTAGAGATTATTCTTTTGCTGATCGGCGGCATGCCGCTGTTTGACGCCGTTACTACCAGCTTCGGTACGGCCGGAACCGGCGGATTCGGCATCAAAAACGACAGCTTTGTGAGCTATGCGCCGCATTTACAGTGGATTGTCACGGTTTTTATGATCCTGTTCGGCGTAAACTTTAATGCATACTACCTTTTGCTGTTCGGAAAGCTGAAAAATGCCCTCTCTATGGAAGAGGTACGGGTTTATTTCCTTGTCATCCTCTCCGCGATCGGGCTTATTTTTCTAAACATTTTAAATACCTGTACCAGTGCCTTTGACGCGCTGACCCATGCGGCCTTCCAGGTTGGCTCCATCATTACGACAACCGGTTATTCCTCCGTAGACTTCAACTTCTGGCCGCAGGCGAGCAAAACCGTTCTGGTACTTTTGATGTTCATTGGCGCATGCGCCGGAAGCACCGGCGGCGGCATTAAGGTATCGCGTTTTATCCTGTTGGTCAAAACGATTATCAAGGAGTTAAACTCTTACATCCATCCGAAGAGCATCAAGAAGATTACCATGGAGGGCAAGCCGGTAGAGCACGATGTCGTGCGCTCTACCAATGTTTATTTTATTACCTTTATGGTCCTGTTCTCCGCTTCTGTACTGGCCGTTTCCTTTGAAGGCAAGGATCTTGTCACCAACTTTACGGCTGTAGCAGCTACCATCAACAACATCGGGCCTGGGCTGGAGCTGGCCGGACCCACACAAAATTTCGGGCATTTTACACACTTTTCCAAGTATGTCCTGATTTTTGACATGCTGGCCGGACGGCTGGAGCTGTTTCCACTGCTCATTCTGTTCCATCCTGCCGCATGGAAGGATTTGCTGACAAAGCGTCTTCGGCACAAATAAGAAACCATAACAAAAGGCAGGTGAGCAATTCACCTGCCTTTCATCTGTCCTTTTATTTCACCTTCACATCGTTGCTGATTCCTGCATTTTTCAGTTTCTTCTTCAATGCATTTTTCAGTTTCTTCTTCATGCCCTTTGGAACGTTTACCGTTATTTTCTTCTTGGTATTCTTAAACGCCCCGGATTTGATCGTCTTTACCGCCGTTCCCTTGAATGTGATTTTATTTAATTTCTTACAGTTCCGGAATGCATCCTTTCCGATCGTCGTTACATTCTTGCCTATCGTAACGGATTTCAGATTGCCTGCACCCTTAAAAGCGTTTGCAGAAATCTGTGTCACCTTGCAGCTTACGCCATTGATGGTCACCGTTGGCTGAATGGTAATCTTGTTCGCCTTCTTTTTGGTAATCTTCGCTGCCGCTGCCGTCTTCTTAGCTGCATCCAGTACCCTGTACTCTACGTTTCCAACTGTTTTCTTATCACCCTTTTTCAGCTCCGGCGCTGTCGTTACCGGTGGCTTTGGTGTGTTATCCCCTGCCGGCGGATTAACTGTACCGTGATCCGGAGGCGTTACAACCTTCCCCTGGATCGTATACTTCTTCGATACCGTTCCGTCCTCTGAGGTGGTAAAAATCCGGATTGCTCCGTTATAGACCGGAAGCACGGTAATTGCCGCATTCTCGCGGCTGGTTGCGGTTGCCGCGCCGCTGATCACCTCATCCACCGTGTAGTCTGTCTTGTCCGGTGCAAATCCTGCAAGCGGTACATTTCCAATGGAAATACTGTCCAAATCGGCAGAATTTTTGACCTCGTAAACATACTGTTTGGACCAAACCTCAGCCTCGGTCAGGCCGACAGCCCTTCCGTCACGCTCCATAATAATCTGAACCGCAATCGGCGTCGTATTTTCATTCAGCTTAAAGATTTCGCCCTCTGTTGCTTCTCCCTCGACTGCCGGAATGATTTCTGTCGGCGTCTGATAGCCCATTTCCGTAAAATTAATTCCGTCTGAGGATAATTTAATCGTAACATTTGCCGGCTTATTCATATTTGCATCTGTATAGTAGAACAAACGGATCTCATCTACGGCATGCACCGTATCCCATTTCATTGTAATTGCAGCCGGATTGGTATCCATATCTTCTCTTGCATCATTCCAGTCTGTCCATCTGCCGGCCGTACCGTTCGGATCGCTGTACTTGCCGCCGTCCTTAATGCTGTTCAAATCATCTGAGGTCGGGCTGCAGTTCTGGCTCAGCTCGGATGCCGACGGCGCTATGTTTGCGCTTTCTCCAACCTTTGCCTCCGCTACACGCACGCTTGCCGTTACCGGGAAGGTCTTATTGATGTAGGAAGCCGTAACCGTTCCATGAATCGTCCGAATGCTGCCAACCTCTGCAAAATCACTGCCCTTGATGCCTGCGGTATCCCAGGCTACCGGGAACGCCTCAAACTCTGTTCCGTCCGCCGCATAGGTCATCAGAGCCGTCGGAAGCGTCGGCATAACGCCCTGTGCCGTATATGTGGATGTATTCTTTGCGGCTACGATATCTCCGTACACATGCGCCGTAATGGCTACGCCGATGGCTTCCGCCCCGGTTCCTAACGTACCGCTGATGGTAAATGTGCCGGTCTTCTGCAGGTTCGCCGTATTGTAATTGCCCCAGGTGATAGCCAGGGTTTCCTCGGCGCCGTCTGCACGTACAACAGAAGCCCTTGCCGGCAGCTCAATCGAGCCGGAACCAGCCGGTACATAGCAGTGCTTCGGCAGACGATAGCTTGCAATGGCATTTTCCGCCTGACCCTCCGGCAGCTTTGTCTGAACTTCTGCGTATCCGCCGTCTAACCCGTCTGAGGTAACGTCTACGGTAAATCCGCCCGATCTTGTTGTAGAACGAACAATCACAAGCGCTTTCCCCGCATATGCCTGTATATGCGCCGCTGTCTTGCTTTCTATTACAGAAGCCTGCTGGAATTTGTTTACCGTTGCCTGATCGCCGTTGTCAACGCCTAAAATTTCTCCGTTTCCGGTCAGTTCGAACCGGATGTCATTGGTTGCCGTTGTATCCAGGTTTCCGTCCGCGTCCGTAACGTCTACGCTGATATATACCAGACTGCTGCCGTCCGCTAAGATCTCTGTCTTCTCCTGGCTGACTACAAGCTGACTTGGCTCATCCGGTGTAGTCACAGAGGTTCTTCCCTGGCACTGCTCTGTAATTTCGTTGCCCGCTTCATCGTATGCCCTTGCAGAAATCGTGCCTTCCGTATATGCTACATTAAATACAGAATACAGCGATGCGCTGTCCCTGCCGGAGGTTGTGGTGCAGACGCTGCTGTCTCTGCTCTCCGTGGTGTATTCATAATGTACATGGCCCATATCCGTTGTCGTCTCAGATAAAGCCTTGCGCGTAGCTACGCCAATCAGCTTATCATTTAAGTAAAGCTCTACCTCTGCCGCATTGGAATACACCCATACCGGCGTCTTTCCGCCGCTTGTCAGCATATTATCCGAATCCCATGCCGTAACCAGATGCAACGTATCCGCCTTTTGATTCCACTGGCTGCGGTAGAGATAATAATTATCCTTCGGGAAACCGGTTGTTTCTACGATACCAAAGTAGCTGCTGTTCGGGACTGCCCCGCGGCCCCCGTCGCCCGTTCCGGTTCCGTTCCACGGCGTCGGCTCTCCGATATAATCAAAGCCTGTCCAGACGCATTCTCCCGCAAGCCAGTCCGTTGTCAGTGTCGGCCACATAGAATCGTGCGCCGTCTTCCCCCATCCGACACAGGAGGTATCATAGGAAGTCAGATGATATTTGCCGTCTGCATCCTCCCGGTTGGCCTGTGACATATACCTGCCGCGGCTGTTTACGGCAGATGCCGTCTCACTCCAGAGAAGCACCGGATACTGTGCATGCATGCTGGTCATCTCGCTGATATTGCCATAGTTGTATCCCGCAACGCCGCCGGATTCGTATACCTTCTGGTTTACCGCGGCAACGCCTGTTCCGTCCAGGCCGCTTAAGCTTCTGTTATTAGAGCCGGACGTTACCGGATGTGCTGTGTCTATCTCTTTCGTCCATTTGATCAGATCGTCTGCAAGTTCAGCCCAGTTCCAGCTGCCATTATTTGCGGTACCCTCCTGAATCTCATTCCCTAAAGACCACAGGATCATGGATGCATCATTCCGGTCGCGCTTTACCATCGCCTTTATTGCAAATTCAGCCCACGTCATGGAGCTGTCGCCGCCAATAACCTGGTTGTCCTCTGTGAGCTTCGCTTTAAAATGAGTGGAGAAATCCTGGGAGTTTCCGTTCTTCGGCCATGCCCAGCCGTCAAACGCTTCTTCAATCACCAATAATCCCAGCTCGTTACAAATATCTACCAGCACCTCTGCCGCCGGATTATGCGTTACGCGGATGGTATTCACACCCATATTCTTCATAATCGACATCTGGCGGTAAATTGCATCCCGGTAGGCCGCAGCGCCAAGCGCTCCCTGATCGTGGTGCATACAGACGCCGTTGATCTTAAGAGGATCTCCGTTCAGCTTAAAGCCCTCATTTCCTACGAACTCGTACCATTTAAAGCCAAATTCCGAATCATAGGTATCTAAAACCGTCTGTCCCTGCAAAATTTCGGTCCGTACATAATACAGGTTCGGCTCTTCTGTGCTCCAGAGCTTCGGTGCATTCACAGCGGCTTCCGTTTCTACGGTTACCGTCTCACCGGCCGGCACCTGCGCCGTTGTCTGCGCCGTTGCTACGGCAGAGCTGCCGCCCTTTTCAAATACCTGGTTGCAGACAGTCACATTCGCTGTGGCCGTACCGTCATTCTGAACCTCTACGGCCGTATTGACCGTGCCGTCGGATCCATTGCTCCCCTGCAGCCCGGGAGTCGTCACATACGTTCCGTTTAAAGCCACATGCACCGGATCGGTCACAACCAGCTTCACATCACGGTAAATACCGCTTCCGGAGTACCAGCGGCTCGACGGAATATTATTGACTGCTTCTACTGCAATCACATTCTCCGTTGCGCTGTCGCAAACGACATAATCCGTGATGTCAAATGCAAACGGCGTATAACCGTAATGGTGCTCGCCCACCTTCGTTCCGTTCACATAGACAGCGGCATGGGAATACACGCCGTCAAAATTCAGGACAATCCGTTTTCCCTTCAGAGACTCCGCCAGCGTAAAGTGCTTCCGGTACCAGCCTGTCCCGCCAGGCAAAAATCCGCTCTCTGCCTCGCCGCTGGAAGTAAAATCCTGCGTAATACTGAAATCATGCGGTAAATCCACATTGTCCCAGTCCGCGTCGTTTAACTCTTTATCGGATGCCCCGGCAATAGAGCCCAAGTGGAATTTCCAACTGTCATTGATGACCGTGGAACGCTCTTTTCCATAGCTGTTGACAAACACCTGCTCCTCACCCGTAAATACCACTCCCGCTGCCGCATTTACGCGTTCTGCCGGAAGCATCGGCATACACAGGGACGCCGCAAGTACCACTGCCAGCAATTTGTTCAAACGTTGCTTCATAATAGTCCTCCTTTTAATATAATATAGACAAAGTCCTATGTCTATTTTACCATCAATCCGTCAAAATGGCCATACATAAATTGCATTTTTCCGAAAAACATTTTTTTCCAAAGACTTCATTCTTTCTTTAAAAACTTCACGAATTCTTTCATGTTTATTCAAAATAAAAACACAATTATCCCGTATACTTGTTTCTATCAACAGAGGAGTTGTAAGGTTCTGCGGAGCTTGGTCGGCTCCGACTAACAACAATCCCGAAAGGGTTTTCATATAGATAGTTCATACTTTTCTCCTTTCCCTGTAGCGGCGCTTGCCGTCTACAGGGCTTTTTTTGCTCAGGGCGTATACTTCTGAATCAGCGCCAAAAACTGTTCGCCGTACCGTCTGCACTTATTTTCCCCCACGCCATTGACGCCCAAAAATTCCGTCCTGTTCCTTGGCTTTTTCGCCGACATATCCCGCAGTGATTTATCACTGAATACAATATACGGCGGCACCTGCTCCGCCCGTGCAATTTCTAAGCGCAGCTTCCGAAGCTCCTCAAACAGCCCGTAATCCGTATCCGGCAGGGCCTCCTTTGCGTTCCCCGCATTCCTGCCCGACGCCTGCGTTTTTGCCTTCTGCTCCTTCGCCGCCTTCATAAGCACCAGCGTATCCCCGAACACCTCCGCCGATTTCTCCGTCAGCTTCACGACCGGATAGGAATCGTCCGTCACCAGCACATAGCCGTTGTTGCTCAAAAACTGCATCACCTGGCGGATGCGGTAAACCGGCACCGCGGAAAGCCTGCCAAAGCATTTGCTTAGCGCCATCCCGTTCTGCCTTAGCTTGGCCGACTGGCTGCCGCGGAGCGTATCTGTAATCACGGTCATTCCAAACCGCTGTCTGCTGTCTTTGACGCACTCTACAATCGCCCGTGCCGTCTCCGTTACGTCTATGTCTTCAAACTCGGTCAGGCAGTTCGAGCATTTTCCGCAGTAATTCGTCGTATACTCTCCAAAATAGCGCAGCACAAAGTCACGCAGACACTCATTTGTCACGCAGTAATACGCCATCTGCTTCAACCGCTCCTTGTCCCGTTCCAAAATCAGGGCCCGCTCCTCCCCGGTAAACGTGTCGTTTTCCGTTTCCCGCTCAATCAGAAACTGGTTTAAACGCACATCCTGCGGCGCATACAGCAAAATACAGTTTGCCTCCTCCCCGTCGCGCCCAGCGCGGCCCGCCTCCTGATAGTAGCTTTCAATATTTTTTGGCATATTGTAGTGAATGACAAAGCGGACATTCGACTTGTCAATCCCCATCCCAAATGCATTGGTTGCCACCATGACCGGCGACACGTCATACAGAAAATCATCCTGATTTTTCCTGCGTTCCGCATCGGACAGCCCCGCATGATACCGGGTCGCGGCAATCCCCCTTGCCCGGAGCCTTTCACATACCTCCTCCACCGTCTTTCTGGCCAGACAGTATATAATGCCGCTCTCCGTCGGATGCTCTGTCAGATACGCCATCACCTCCGCAAACTTGTCCTTCGGCGTACTTACCTTATAAAAGAGGTTTTTTCGGTCGAAGCCCGTCGTCACCATAACCGGATTCTGCAAATCCAACGCCGCCACAACGTCCTCCTTCACCTCCCTCGTCGCCGTCGCCGTAAATGCCGCCACAACCGGACGAGCCGGCAGCGCACGAATAAACTCGGCTATTTTCAGATAGCTCGGCCTGAAATCCTGCCCCCACTGGGACACGCAGTGCGCCTCGTCCACCGTCACCATAGAAATATCCGCCTGCAGCGCAAAACGCAAAAACTCCTCCGTCAAAAGACGCTCCGGCGCCACGTAGATCATTTTATACCTGCCCTCTCCTGCAAGCTCAAGCGCCCTGCGGTACTGTCCCGCACTTAAGGAGCTGTTTAAATAGGCCGCGTGGACTCCCGCCTGATTTAACGTCCCCACCTGATCCTTCATCAGCGAAATTAACGGAGAAACCACCAGCGTAATTCCGTCAAGCATCAGCGCCGGCACCTGATAGCAAAGCGATTTCCCCGCACCGGTCGGCATAATGCCAAACACATCCTTCTTTCCAAGCAAAGCGTCAATCAGCTCTTCCTGCCCCTCCCGGAAGGTATCGTATCCAAAGTATTTTTTCAAAATTTCTTTTTTCTCCAAAGTAATCCTCCCATTTTACGTATATTTCCAGCAAAAATACAAATACTGTTCCTGAATCCAAAAAATAATTTATGATAAGGAGACTTTTTATGATTCTGACAGAAAAAGAAAACACCATTTTACAAGATTTGCAAACACAGGAAAAGGTCTGCATGGAGCACTATAACCTGTGCGCCAGCACGGCAAAGGACGGCTGCCTGAAGGATTTATTCTCCCAAATTGCCAAAGACGAGCAGGAGCACTTCCAGACGCTCGGTAAGCTGATGGATGGAGAAATCCCTGCCATCACCCCTGCTCCGGCCGCCTCCCGCGTAGACTCTTACCAGCCCAAGGCAACCTATACGGCATCCTCCAATCAGGCTGATAAGCAGCATGACGCTCTGCTCTGCTCCGACAGCATCGGAAACGAAAAAATGGTATCCGGCGACTACAACACCAATCTCTTCCACTTCGGTTCCGGTGAGGTCCGCAAGCTCTTGAACCACATTCAGACAGAGGAACAGGAGCATGCGGAAATGATCTACAAATATAAAAAAGCCAACTCCATGGCATAGCTTGCTGCCAGAATGATCCGCTGCATCATTCCATTTGACGGTCCCGGTATCTGTAACTGCCGGGACCGTTTCAATCTCCCTTCTCATTTTCTGGCTCTGTCCTTAGTATACCATACCATCCCGCCATTTTACAAAGCAAAATCGGCTTCTTCGGATTTATAAAATCGGAACCCCCTCCTTTAAAACCTCGCGCTCCACATATAATGTCCCATCCCTCCGATTCCCCATCACCCATTTCACCAGGTTCATTTTCATATGCTCAATCTCGATCGCCGTAATCCCCTGCGGATGCACACAGCTTCCCGCATTGACATACAATTCTCCTTCCATCAGGTGCGGCCTGTGCGAATGCCCTGCCAGAAGATACACATCCTTTTTCTTTGCCGCGCCCACCATGCACCGCTCATACTTATGCACCTTCCGGTAATTCCTGGCCGCACTCGTCGGATCGTTTACGCCAAACAGCTCTAACGGCCTCCACAGATACCGCACCAGAAACCGGGAAAGCTTCCAGCACACCGAATTAAAAAAATCCGCCTGATGGCCATGAATGATGCAAAGATCCCGCCCGCCCTCCCTGTTTTTCAAAACAATCCCCTCCGGCAGCTGACCCTTAAGCTCCATATCATGATTGCCATAAATCCTCCCGTACAGCTTTCTCTCCTTCAGCCGCTCAAACACCTCATACACATCACTGTGGCATTCCTCTATCCGCTCCTTTGAACGGTTCTCCCACAGCTCCTCTCCGTCTCCTAACTCCAGATAATAAAATCCGTCATCCAGATATTGCTGCAGGGCCGCCATAAACAAATGCTTATTCCGGAGAAAATTATCCGACATCGTCCCGGTTCCCCGGTGGCAGTCGCCAAATACCACATACCGGCTGCATCTCGTAAGCGGCAGCGCCATGCTTCCCGCAACCGCCCGTTCGATCCTCGTCTCACAGCTCATCGCTTCACCCTTACCCTTTTCCCAAAGGACTTCAGACACAGCATGCGCCGGAAACACCACGGAAGCTGCAGATACAAAAACAGCATCCGGTCCGCCGTATTGCAAAACGGCCTCGTCACAAACCAAAACACCCTGCAGTAAAACCGATTTACACACTGTACCAGACTCCGGTGCAGCTTCTCACACCCGGTATAACAAATTGTACGTTCCAAAAGAACCGACACCCTGCGGTTTTTCACACGGTACTCCCCTTCCGAAAATCCGGCTTCACAAAGCCCCCTGGCAAATGCCTGCGCCGCTCCCGTATTCGAAAACGTCAGCGTCGCATACATCACCAGATCCTTCGGCTGACTGAACATCCCCATCCGAAATGCCGCCAGCCACCAGTGATACTGCTTTAACGAAAACAGCCTTTCCCCGCGCCGCTCCAGGCAAATCCCGATTAACGGCATCTCGCAATCCGACACTGCATTGTAATGCACCTGCTTTTGCTGCTCCGGCGCCACCGGCCGATTCGTATGGTATACTCCTACCTCCGCTCCGGTATTGATCCCGTACTGCCCCTTCCAGAACTCAATCAGCCAGGTCTTATCCTGGTAGTCAAAATAAACCGGAAAGGCATCAAACACCATATTGAATTTGGGGGCCAGCTTATCAAACAGCCGCTCGTACCCCTCCTTCCTCTGCCACGCATCCACGCGCCCCACAAAAATTTCCTGCTCCGGCTCATACGCAAAGCCAAACGGCTTTACCAGTTCATTTAATCTCCTGTTTTTCTCTTCCCCGCTCATACTGCGGATTTTTCGAATGCATTTCTGGCGCCGATATAAAATCCACAAAATCCCAAGCAGCAGTAAAACAACGATCCCGATTCCAAGGACTGTCCATCCCATCTTTTCCTTTGCTCCTTTCTCTGGTCTTTTTATCAGAATATGCCAAAAAAAGGGATCGGTGCGTAACCGGAACACGAAACGGGAAAGGCCGGTGAGCTGTATTCTCTCCGGCCTTTCCCGTTCTCTATATGGTCTGGTGTAGAATGCAGCCAGTCCGATCCATCACTGGATCTTCACCCTTCTTATTTTACTGAACCTTCCATATACCTTTTGTCCCGCCGCATTCCGCTTATAGGCACGCACCTTCACATAACAGGTACTGCCTTTTTTTAACTTCTTTAACGTGATTTTATTTTTCACCACCGTCTTCTTTGACGCTTTTTTAAACTGCTTGTTATCCGCATACACCACCTGATACCCGTCCGCGCCGGACACCTTCTTCCAGCTCAGCTTCACCTTGCGCCCGGCTGGCTTTTGCGGTTTATTTAAGGAAACCCGCCCCGGCTTTACCTTGTTCCCTTCCGATTCCGGCAGCTTTGTCCCGGTATAATATACATCCACCCCGTCTATATCCGGATGACCGCTGACACAGGGAAGGGAAAGGAAATTCCCTGTATGACCCGCATCCAATGTATAACGAAGCCCGCCTGATGTAAATGTGCTTTGAGGCGCGTGGTGATAGGGCTGCCCAGCCAGCTGTATCTGTTCTTCTGTTTTTATGGTTCCCCCGGTAGCGGAGTCCAGATACTGCACGCGAACAGCCGTCTTGTCCCC
>CANDKL010000059.1 GCA_947385255.1 uncultured Roseburia sp.
AGCAGGTGGATTATTTACAGCAGCTGCAGCCGATTGTCTCCGGGAGATCGACAGCCCAGCGGAATCTTGTTTTTGAATACCATAAGGAAGCATATGAGTCGTTTTGTAAGATGGAACGGATGGCGTTGAGAGACGCTATGAGGAATATATTGCTGAGCGATGTGTATGTGGATGAGGAATCTAAGATGCATATCGTATTTCCATGATATATGACAGGGGAATTTTGGATATAGGGAGGGTGGAAAAATGGCGGTTTATGTATTTAATTTGTTAGTTGGCTATGAGTTTAGTGGAGTGGAGCATGCACAGGGATATCGTGCAATGATATTAAAAAAGTTTATGCCTTCTGTTAAATATATATTTACAGAATTACCTGGAAGGAGAGAAATTAACAGTTTCAGTAAGTTGGGAATAGATATTGAACAGATGCTTAGTATGCACCAATCTTTTACAGATAATTGTACACTGTGTCTGTCTGTTAAAGTAAATGACAAATTAGAGGAATTAAAGAAATGGCTGCACGTTACAGACATACACTACGGGAAAAATAGCATGGAACTATTTAAAGATAATGAAAGGGTCGCGTCTATTTTGTTAGATGGGGATAATTTTGAATATGTATCTATGATTTATTATTTTAGTCGGGGAAGATTAATTCGTACAGAATTTTATGCTGGTGAGGGAGTGTGTTATGCTGATAATTATATGACCGAAAAATCTGGCAAAGAAATATATGCAAAATTAGTAAGACGTTCTTTTTATAATAAGAATGGAACAGTGGTTTTTGATCAAATATTTGAAGGAAAAATGGAATGGAATATTTTTCAAGATGGAAAAATATTGACGAAGCCACAAATGGTTGCAGAGTTTGTGCGAAGATTGAATCTTTCTGAATCTGATACTATTTTATTGGATCGAGGGGCACAGCTAGATTTTATACAACCTCTTTTTAAATATAAAAATAAGGCACGCCTGATTCAGATCCTTCATACGGGGCATTATTTTGAGAAGGGAGAAGATCCACATTATTTGTATTTAAATTGGGAATATTATTATGCTTTTAAATATTCCAGACAGATTCATGCGATCGTAGTTTCGACACAGGAACAAAAAGAGGGATTGGTAAAAATACTTCGGGAGTATGGATTTCATGTTCCGTATATTGTAGTGATACCGGTAGGTGGATTAGCTCAGGTGCGATTTTCGGAAGGGAGTAGAAAGTCTTATTCCCTATTATCTGTTTCGCGTATTGACAGGAGAAAAAAGCTTGAATGGATGATATGGAGTGTAATAAAAGCACATCAGAAAAATTCTAAAATTTCTTTTGATATATATGGAAACAATAATGAAAATAATAGATATTTTCAAGAAATTAAAAAGATAGTAATTGAAAATCAAGCGCAGTCATATATTCGATTTAAAGGGTATGTAGATGTTACAGATGTTTATAAAAAATATGAAGTGTATATAAGCACATCTACATGGGAAACGTATGGCTTGTCTGTTATGGAAGCAGTTGGTTCTGGAAATGCATTGATTGGATTGGATGTAAAATATGGTAATCGCTTATTTATTCATCCAGATGAAAATGGATATCTGATACCCTTTGATTTGAGATATATAGAAGATGATAAGAAATTAATTGATGAAATGGCAAATCGTATTTTGGATATTTTTTCAGATAGGGATCGTTTGGAGAGATTTCATCAAAGATCCTACGAAATCGCCAATCAATTTTTATCAGATGAAATAGAGAATAAATGGAAAAATCTTCTTCTTTATCCTGAGAAAGCATACTGGAATGATGTGGAGGGAAAGTAGGTATGCATATATATATTACACGGCAAAATGGAAAATCTTTCAGAAACACTTCGCAGTATATACAGTATATGGTAGCTGAAATTGCGCATCAGTTGGGATACAGGGAAATGGGGATATTTTGTTATTATGGTGCAGATTCTGAAAGTACTGACAGTCTAAACAGTCGGATGGATGGAATTATTGCGGGAATTAATAAGGATGATATTATCATTTGTCAGTTCCCAACAGGGAATGGATTACGGTTTGAACATAAGCTGATTAGTCATCTAAAAGCTTATGGAGGCCGTGTGGCAATTTTTGTTCATGAATTGGAAATTGACCAGCCTATGCTACAAAATATGGTGAATTTATATAATCAGGCGGAAGTTCTGATTGTTTCGTCCTTCTCCATGCAACAGCTATTGCTGGAAAATGGAATTAAAAAAGAGATGAAATTTATCATTCAGGAAATGTGGGATTATACGACAGGGATGCGTTTTTTGAATCCACCGGAATTCAAAAAAGAGATGCATGCTACAGAATGCGGTAAATTCGAAGGAATAGACCAATGGAATTATACGGTATCTTTGAAAGTATATTCTTCTCCGGCAGATCGGATAGATAATGTGGATTATGTGGGGGAGATGGAGCCAGATCAATTGTTTTTGGAATTATCAAAGGGAGGGTTTGGCTTGCTTTGGTATGAAAATAAAGATGGGCTTCGGAATTTGGAATATCATACGTCCATTTCACTTGCTAGATACCTTGCGGCAGGGATTCCTGTGATAGTTCCTGCCGGAATAGCAAACCAGAACCTGATAAAGGACAATAGGTTAGGCTTTATTGTGGATTCATTGGATGAAGCAGCAGGTATAGTAGAAGCAATGAATGAATATGAATATCGGGAATATGTGCGTAATGTAGAAGGGTTTGCGCCTGCGTTACGAAGGGGCTGCTATACAGAACATTGTTTGACTGCAGCTATACGGGCTTTTTATAAAAAGGACGCTTGTAGGATTTCCATACCTGCTAAGATTTATAGTTTAGGAAATCCGGTGTTTCAGTATGCTGTATTAAATATTTCTTATGAGGATGCTCTGGCTATTTCATGGAGCTTTGAGGGAAAAGCGGACGGTTTTCTGATATGTGATACATACGGAAGGCTGGTATATGAGACAGAAAATACTCATCAACACTATTTTCTGATAAAGGGGTATAACGCGAAAAGTAGTTTTGTTGTAAAGGCTTTTGTTTATACGCTAAAAGGAAAGCTGGTGATTGCGGAATCAGCATCTGTTTTTGCTGGTGAAAGTTCCTATATAGTACCAAAGGTGAGTCTTGTAATTCCAGCTTATAATGCACAGGATTCCATTATAAGAAGTATTGATACAGCATTGGCCCAGTCTTTTTTTGATCTGGAGATTATTGCTGTAGATGATGGAAGCCAGGATTTTACGCCAAATATTATTGATTGGTATGCTCAAAAATATTCAAATATAATTGCGTTACATCAACAGAATAAAGGTGTGGCTGCCGCGCGAAATGCAGGGATAGCTTGTGCAAACGGTGAATATATAGGATTTTTAGACAGTGATGACATGATTCATCCGGATATGGTAAAAGAGTTGTACTGCACTGCTAAGGAAAATGAAAGTGATATTGTTATTTCATCTGCGTGTCAGATAAGTAATAAAGGATATGATGTGTTTGTGAGATATGCATTAGAAGAAAAAAAACCTGTAGCAATGGAGACTTTTTTCTTTATGCATTATATTAGGGAGTGCGGGTATGGAGTAGTTGTCTGGAATAAATTGTATCGTGCTTCACTTGTAAAATCGCGATTGTTTCCTGTGATTCCATTAGAAGATGAGGCATGGACACCGTACATTTTATCTTATGCAGATGTAATCTGTTATGTGGCTAAAGATTTTTATGAATATAACAGAATGACTTGTGAAAATTCACTTGCAGAGCAGTTGGATTCTTGTTCAATGGAAGAAAAATTTTCGCTTTATAAAAATGCGGTTATGTTTTATTTGGAAAACGGTAATCCAATGAGAAGAAAGCTGTTGAAAGAATTGGCAATGCAGCGATTATCCGAAAAAATAAGTGTATTTGCATATGGGCAATATACAGAATTATTAAATCACATCAAAGTAGAGTTTTAATTTGAATTGAATTGCTGCTGATTTGCACAAGGGGGATAAGATGGTAGTTGTTTTTGATAAATATACAGATAATACAAAGAAAATGGCAGAGACTATAAAAGCAGTGAATCTGAATGCAAAAATCCTAGTGTTGGAACGTAACGGATTTCTGCCGTCTGGAATTCTGTCGCCATATGAGTATTTTGTTTCTGGTCAGTATCATGAGGATTACAAAGAAAAAGAATTGTTTTATATTTTATTGGAGATACCGGAATTCTGGGAAATTCGTGCGGATAGTATCTGGGGCAGCATATACGATATGGGATGTAAGAAGGCATCTATTTACTTTACAGATCCGATTGAAAAAAGAAACGTGCAGCGTGTGGAATGGTGTATGGAAAGCGGCTGGATATATAAGATTGATTACTATAATAAATATGGATTAAAGTACTTCAGTGAATTTTTAAGTGTGGATGAGAAAACAGAATCCAGAGTTTTTTATTCTGACAAAAACCAGGAAGTGATTGTGGAACAGTCCGGGAATGATGTGGTTACTGTACTTGAACAGGGCAGGGTAAAAGCTTATTTTACTTCTGATACGCAGTTTTTAGAGTATTATCTGAAGGAAGCGGATTTGGGAGAAAGCTATGTATTATTTGTGCAAAATGAGAAAGATGCTTCTCTTTTCGAATTAAAGCCAGATGGTTTGCATGAGTGGAAATATGTTTTGTTTTCAAATCGTGAGATGTTGAATAAGTATAGCGATAAGGTTGGAGAAAATGGATGCCGATTTTATGCTGTGCCGGAAAAATATCCATCGAATTCTTTAAAAAAAGATGCTTTGATTTTGACCGCTTCGGATCAACTGGAAGGGATTGAATATTTGATTTGTGAGTTGCCGGAAATCAGATTCCATATTGCAGCAAATACGCAGGTTTCAGACAAACTTAACAAGCTAAACAAGCTGTCTAATGTACATGTATATCCACAGATCAGCAAACGGGATTTGGATATGCTTTGGGATAAGTGTGGTATCTATCTGGATATCAACTATTACAGAGAGATTTATGATGCAGTTGATACGGCACATCAGAACAATTTATTAATTATGGGATTTGAATCAACGTTACATGACAGTGATTTAGTTGCAGAAGAGTGTATATTTTCTGATACAGATCAGGAAAAAATGGTTTTGGCAATCAGGAATCTGACGGAAAATCCGCTGCAGATGCAGACATTGCTGGTAAAGCAGCAGGAAAAGAAGCGGAAAATATGGAACAAACTGCAAGAATTAGAGCAAAAGACAGAGCAGAAGCAAGATGTTGCTATTTGTGGAATTTATTACAATGATAATTATGGCGGTAAGCTAACGGTTCTGTCTACCTATGTGACAGTGAAAGACCTTGGGTTTTCTGCAAAAATAATGAAAGTAAGAGGAAAGGGGGACGCTCCTTCCTTATCATATAATAGATTATGTGAGTTTACCAGGGCATATGTGGATAATGCCACACCGCCTTTAATTTGGAATAAACAGTTTGACAGTTTTCTGTTATGTTCCGATTGGACCTTTTATAAACCATTTTATCTTCCGGTGAGTACCAGGATGTTCGACTGGGCAGACGAGGGTAAAAATATAGTCAGTATCGCGTCAAGCTTTGGAAACGCCACCGGTAATTATGATCCGGAGGATTATCCATTGTTGTCCAAAAGATTAAATCGTTTTACCTCGCTTTCTGTCCGTGAAAAAGAGGGTGTGGAATTGTGCAGAAAAATAGGTGCTTATCATGCTGTACAGATGCCGGATCCGATTTTTGCCCAGAAAAAGGATTTTTATATTCAAATCTCCGAAATGGATCCTCATAGAGAAATAAATGAGAAATATGCCGCAATTTATATTTTAGATCTGGATCCAGATTGTATCAGACTGGCAGTAGAAATTGCTGAAAGACAGCAATTAAAACCTTGCTTTATTGTAGCAGCTAAGGATAGAGGAGCAGTTGAAAGAATAAAAGGGTATCATTATATTTCAGAAGGCGGAGATGGTATTTTTGCATGGCTGTATTATTTGAATCATGCGGATTATATTATTACAAACTCCTTTCATGGGTTATGCTTAAGTCTTATCCTGAGGAAAGATTTTTCGCCAGTAGATCGCAGCGGAGTATCCAATTTTCGCATCATGAACCTACTATCCCAGGTTGGCCTGGAAAAGAAATTTGTAAAAAATGCAGCGGATATTCCTGTTTCCATTCAAATGTCTGGCACAGGGGAAGCTGTAGACCAGTGGCTGGATCAGACATACAATCAGATCCGCGATTATCTAAAGAATGCACTTGGAAAAGAAAAACCCTTATCCCAAAGGAAATACCGCATTGACTTGCTGCCGCGAGAGCAATGTACGGGCTGTTTTTCCTGCGGGAATATCTGCCCTAAGCAATGTATTGTACCTGTTCGGGATGAAAGGAGCGGGTTTATTTATCCCAGGATTCAAGAAGACAGCTGCATCAGATGCGGACTTTGCGCGAAAGCCTGTCCAATTATGCAGGGGCAGAAACCGGAAAAACAGAATACACTGGCGTTTTGCGGGTTTAGTCTTGATGATGAGATAAGATATCATTCCAGTAGCGGAGGTTTCTTTTCAGAGTTGGCTTTGAGTCTTTTCCAAAAAGAAAATACGGTAATATTTGGAGCTACTTTGGATAAGCCATCGCAGGTATGCCATGTAGAGATTACTTCTCCAGATGAATTGTCCAGAATCAGACAATCAAAGTATATTCAGAGTGAAATGGGAATTACTTATCAGAAGATAGAACAGTACCTTAGGATGGGAAAAACGGTAATGTTTTGCGGAACACCCTGTCAGTGCAGTGCAGTAAAACAATATCTTACTGTAAAGAAGGCGGATATGAATAAGCTATATCTGATCGATTTCATCTGCCATTCAGTAAATAGTCCCTATGCGTATCAGGCGTATCTTCGCGATATAGAAAAGATATCCGGCAAAACGATTGAGTCTGTGAGGTTTAGGGATAAAGAAAAAGGGTGGACGCATTTTTCACTTCGCATTAACTTTGCCGAATCAGATCATTACTATAGCATGAATCAATATGAAGATATCTTTTACAGAGGATTTTTAAAGTACAATCTGTATTCACGCCCAAGCTGCGCTGACTGCAAATTTCGGGGAACGGATCGTGTCAGTGATATGACACTTGCGGACGCATGGGGCATTGCGGTGAAGGGCAATCCTACAAACGGCGTGAGTACGGCATTGATACACTCCCAAAAGGGAAAACAGCTGTTTGACTCGCTTGGGGACAGAATATATGCGGAAGAGAAGCCAATAGATGCAGTCAGACAGGGAAATATGTGTCTGATGAAATCGGTTCCGGCAGGGACTCATTCTGATTATTTTTATGAGAGGCTGGCGCGGGGGATTCCTTTTTCACAAATTATCCGGGAAATAGAGACAGGAAGAATGATACCCGGCAAGAAACGAAAAAATCTCCACACGCCAAACACCCTAATCTGCACCCGCTCGGATCAGCTCGAGCAGATTACAAAGCTTGTAGAAGCCCTGCCAAAGATGCAGTTTCACATTGCGGCCTATACCCAGATGTCCCCGGTACTGCTTGGCATGGGAACATACCCCAATGTCAGCCTGTACCCGAATATACAGGAGGACGGGCTTTTGGAGCTGTTTGCCGGCTGCGACTATTATCTGGATATCAATTACTGGAAGGAGATGTCTTATGCGGTGGAAAAAGCGTTCCGGCATGACCATCTGATCTTTGCATTCCAGGAAACGCTTCACAACCGGGATTATCTTGCGGATGCGCATATTTATCCGAAGGAAGAGGCGGATCGGATGATTGCGGATATCAGAAAAATCATGGCGGATGCGAATTTGATGGAGGAGCATCTGTCCCTGCAGCGCGAAGCGGCCGCTGTGGAGAATGAGGAAAGCATACGAAAGGAGGAGAACAACCATGATCTACAATTTTAATCTGGGCATCGGCTGGGCCAGCAGCGGTGTGGAGTATGCGCAGGCATATCGTGCGAGGGCGCTGCGGAACGCGGGCCTGGAGGCCAGATTTGTATTTACGGACATGTTTCCAAGGGACAATATCGAGCATATGACGGAGAATATCGGTTTTCTGGATTCCGAGGTTCTGTGGCTCTATACATTTTTTACAGACTGCAAAATTGCGCCGGTGACCTATACGTTAAGCTGCCTGGAGGAATCCTTTGGGGGCAGGAGCTTTACCTTCTCAAGGGAGGGAAAGATTGCGAAATACATCTTTCCCGGTTCCAATAATTTTTATACGGCCTATATGGCGGACGATACAGGCGACCGTGTGCATCGGGTGGAAATGGTGTCGAACGGCTGTCTGATCCGCAAGGACTATTATACGTACTGCCGGATTTATTCGGAGTATTATGCGCCGTTAGACGGGAAGGCGCATCTGTATCAGCGCAGGTTTTTTAATGAGGACGGGACTGTGGCGTATGAGGAAATCACGGATAACGACGTGGTAATGTACCAGTTTCCGGACCGGCTGCTCTGTTCGAAGGAGGAGCTGGTCGGATATATGGTATCCAGGCTGCAGCTGACGGAGGAGGACGTGGTGATTATCGACCGCACGACGGGGATCGGACAGGCCATTATGCAGAACGCCGCCCCTGCGCATATTGGGATTGTGATTCATGCGGATCATTTCAGCGAGAGCGCGACGGATGAGGAGTATATTCTCTGGAATAATTTTTATGAGTATGCGTTTTCGCAGCATAAGAGAATTGCTTTTTATGTGACGGCGACGGACGCGCAGAACCGGCTTCTGACGGAGCAGTTTCAGAAATATTGGAACGTATCGCCGCGCGTGGTGACGATTCCGGTCGGAAGCTTAGACGCGCTGAAGCGGGCGGATAAGCCTAGGAAGCGCCATTCTCTGATTACGGCGTCAAGGCTGGCAAGCGAGAAGCATCTGGATTGGGTAATTGAGGCAGTCGCCCTGGCCAGGGAGCAGGTGCCGGATGTGAGCCTGGATATCTATGGCAAGGGCGGAGAAGAGTTAAAGCTAATGGAGCTGATTGCCAGGAAGGGATGTAAAGATTGTATTCGGCTGTGCGGCCAGCAGAAGCTGGACGAGGTGTACAGAGGCTATGAGGCGTACATATCGGGCTCTACGAGCGAAGGATTTGGACTGACGCTGATGGAGGCCATCGGATCCGGGCTGCCGATTATCGGGTTTGACGTACGCTACGGCAACCAGACGTTTATCGGGGACGGAGAAAACGGTTATCTGATACCGGTGCATGATAAGATGGAGGACAAAGAACGGATACGTGCGCTTGCGGCGTGTATTGTCCGCCTGTTTACGGAGGCGGATCTGGTGGAATTCCGGTGGCAGTCTTATAAGAGGGCCCGCGCATATCTTACAGAGGAGGTGGAGAAAAAATGGAAAGAAACGATAAGTCAGACGATATCCTGTTGCTGTTAGACAATTATTCGACGGAGAGCCGGGATCTGCATACCTCCTTTCGGCTGGCCGGCTATGATCTGACGGCTGCCGTGATTGAGGACGATGGCTTTTTGCCGGAGGGCGTGATGTCGGCATATGGCTTTTTCCTGGGGGATTTCGGGCAGAAGGGCCTTGGGCGGCCGCGGTATTTTAATGAAATTACCGTGCCGGATTACTGGGTAATCAGCGGCAATAACAATAATGGAAAGGTACATGATTTAAACAGGGAACGGGGCCGGATTTTTTATGCGGAGCCGTTTCACAGGCGGCTGGTCAAGGTGGTGGACTGGTGCGACGACAGGGGCGTCGTCCGTTCGAGCGATCACTATAACCGTTACGGTGCGCTTTTTGCGCGGACGGCGTTTAATGCGAAGGGGCAGCGGTTTAACAAGACATATTTTCATGCGGATGGGCAGGAAGTGATTGTGGAAAATTATGCGACGGGGGATATTATTTTAAATGACGGCGGCGTGACGCGGATTTTTCGGTCCAAGACGGATTTTGTGCTGCACTTTTTTGCGAAGGCAGGCTTTTCGCAGAGCCGGATTTTCTTTAATTCCCTTTCGACGCCGTTTTTTGTGTCGCAGAGGCTGAACGCGCCGGTGAAACGGGATATGCTGTTCTGGCAGGAGCCGGTGGCGGGGGAGATTCCCGGAAATATGCAGGTGATCCTGCGGGGAGAGGCCACCCGGACGGCGCAGATTATGGTACAGAAACGGCATGCGTACGACAGGCTGTTAGCGTTAGGGGCAAGGGCGGATATGGTACAGAAGCTCGGATTTATTTATCCGTTTGAAAAAGAAAACGGGCATCAGCCGGAAGCGCTGATCTGCACGAATTCCGATCATATCGAACACTGTAAGGAGCTTGCGGAGGCGCTGCCAGGGATGCGGTTTCACATTGCGGCGCTGACGGAGATGTCTTCGAAGCTGATGGGGATGGGCTCTTATGAGAACGTCAGGCTGTATCCGAATGTCCGGATGGATCGGTTAGAGGAGCTGTTTTTAGCCTGTGATTTTTACTTTGATATCAATCATGAGGCGGAGATTGTTTCAGCCGTCCGCAGGGCATTTTTGCACAATCATCTGATTTTTGCATTCCGGGAAACGCTGCACAATGCGGATTATGTGGCGGATGGGCATATCTTTGAAGCAAAGGATGTGGGGGAGATGCTTGCCGCGGCAAAAGAGGCAATGGCAGATGAGACGGTATTGGAGGAGCGGTTAAAGGAGCAGCGCAGGGAGGCTTTGTCCGAGGATGCGGAGGCATACGGCAGGCTGTAAGGAAAGACGAATGGGAGGAAAAACAAGATGAACATTGGGAAACAAAAAATCAGGTGGGGTATCGCAGCTTTTATCATGGTGTGTCTGAGCTTTGCGGCGAAAGTGCCTGCAGGAGAGTGGATAAACGGCGCATATCAGATGGAGGAAGCGCCGGCGCTGGAATATGAGGCGGATTATGATACGTATTTAAACGGCAGTGAAACGGTTTATTTCAAATTTAAAACGCTTCAGGCGGAAGGCGTATACATGTTGACGTTTGATGCAGGCTGGCCGCAGGAAAATGCATATACTGCAGTTCCGAATCTGCGGGCGGATGTTTATGATAATTATAAAAGGCAGGTCAAAGGCTGCGTGATAGCAGATGGGAAGAGAGGAAGCTTTTCTAAGTACATTGGGCTTTCCTTAAGCGAGCTGGATCCGGATCAGGAGTATTATCTGAAGCTGACGCATGCGCCGTCCACAGAGTTTCACCGCTATGACGGTACTGAATTAAATGCGCAGCTTTACTTTATCCCGTTTCAGGGTCCCAGGAATGTCAGCCTATCGTATGACGCGCAGGGGAATCCAGTTCTTTGGTGGTCCTGTGACAATGCGTATAATACCTACAGTTCACTGACTTCGTATGATTATTTTCAGGTGGAAGCCTCGGTCAGTCCTGATTTTGCAGAATATGACATCTATGCCGTGGATGGAGACGCCGCCGCATCATCTTTTACAGACAAAAATCCGAAAAGCAGCAAGATGTATTATCGGGTGGTCGGGTGCCAATATTTTTATTATCCGAAGGACAAATCGAAAAAGACTTTGATGCAGAAGGCGAGCGCTGTTGTTTCTACGGAGGAAGTAAAAAAAGGCTTCACCTACACGGTAAACGATATGAATTATAAGGTGACGGACGACAGAGCAGACGGAATGGGCACCGTAACCTTGACAGGAACCAGGAAAAGTAAAAGCGACAAAAATTTTAAATCATTAAAAATCGGCGCAGCCGTAAAGATTTATGGGCGGAGCTATAGAATTACTGCAATTGGAAAGAAAGCGTTTGGAAATTATAAGAAATTAACATCCGTTTCGATAGGAAGCAATGTGGAAACCATCGGAAAGGAAAGCTTTTCGGGATGTACGGGGATAAAGTCCGTTACCATTGGGAAAGGAACGAAAAAGATACAGGGAAAAGCGTTTTATAATTGTAAGAAGCTCTCTAAAATTAAGATAAAATCCCAGGCTTTATCCTCTGTCGGCTCCGGCGCTTTTAAAAATATCCATAAGAAAGCTGTGATAAGGGTGCCTTCTGCGAAACTGAATCTTTATAAGGGGCTTTTTGGCAGCCGCACCGGGTATCGGAAAACGATGAAGCTGAAAAGAATGTAGTCTGTTTGGTTACATTTCCCCACCCCATGAAAAGTAACTAGTCTGTTGCATTCACACATTGATAATTGAAAAAAGGCTTTACACCCTTATCGTGCGTCTGGTATAATCAGAGTACCATATAAACGGCACAGGTAAAGGAGGGTGATGATATGCCAAACACTCTTGAAGTAACAAAAGACGCGATTGAACAATTTCAGAAAGTACAGAAACATATGTTAGTAGCGAAAGAAGAAAATGCAAAAAGGACATATGAGAGTTTAAAGGATGACTATTTAGCCTTAAAAGCAATACTCAATGTGGCAGGCGTTAATCTTACAGATATTGACAAAATCAAAGAGTAGCAACGAAATAATCCACACAAACCATAAGGTGCAAAGTCTTTATTGAATGATTAAGGCTTTACACCTTTTTCATGTGGTATGCCTAACAACTTAATTCGGATTGCTTAACAAGACAAAACGACACAAACAATAGTTCGTAAAGAAAAAAACCTTGACACAGATCGGAAGAGCACACGTCTGAACTCCAGTCACAGCCTCATATCTC
>CANDKL010000060.1 GCA_947385255.1 uncultured Roseburia sp.
ACTCTTTCCCTACACGACGCTCTTCCGATCTCTTCTATTGCTACGGCAGAACCCCTGTGGCCACACGGGAAAGCCCTGCCAAATCCTTTATTACCTCTATATCCTGAAATCCTGACTGCCGCATCAAATCCGGTACGGCCTGCCCCTGATCGCACCCGATTTCAAACAGCAGAAAGCCGCCCGGCTTCAAATAGCGCTTCCCATCCTCTAAAATCCTCCTATAAAATAAAAGCCCGTCTTTGTCTCCGTCCAATGCGCGCTGCGGCTCAAAATCCCGCACCTCCGGCATCAGTCCGGAAAGCTCTTCTGTGGGAATATAAGGCGGATTAGATACAATCACGTCAAACGTCCCCTGTATATGTTCAAATAAATCGCTCTGCACAAGCTGCACGCCTGCCCCGTTGGCCTCTGCGTTTTCCGCGGCTACCGCCAGCGCTTCCCCTGAAATGTCACTTGCTACGGCAAAAATATCCCGGCAGCTCTTACAGATACTTATGATGATACATCCGGATCCGGTGCACAGATCCAGTACCGCCATGCCCGGCCGAATTCGTTTTAATGCCTCCTCCACCAGAACCTCTGTATCCTGCCGCGGAATCAGCACATGCGGATTGACACGAAAGGGCAGTCCCCAAAATTCCTGCTCACCCGTAATATACTGCAGCGGCATCCGTCCGCTGCGCCGCTTTAAAAATTCTTCATAGGCAGCCTGCGCGTTCTGATCCAACGCATCCTCCATATGCATATAGTAATGATTCCGGTCAATCTCACATGCCGTGGCAAACAGCAGCCAGGCATCCGTCTTGGCGTCCGGAATCCGATGCTTTTCCAACAGACGGCATCCCGCCGTCAAAGCCTCCCGGTATGTCATGGCTCTTCTTCCCTGCGAAGCATCTCCACATAAGGCTTCCAGTCAAACACCGCCTCCACCGAGGCAATCGCCACCTCTATCATGCCGTCGTCCGGCTCCCTGGTTGTAATCCTTTGCAGCAGCAGACCCGGCTTGCTGATCAGATTTACAAATGCATTGTCGCTTCTGCCCGCCACACGGATAAATTCATACGAAACTCCTGCAATCACCGGTACAAACAGCAGACGCAGCACCAGACGCAGTACCTTTGAGTCCACCTGGATCAGCATAAACAATACCACGCTGATCAGCATCACAAGCAAAAGAAAGCTGGTTCCGCAGCGCTTGTGCTGTCTTGAGCTTTTCCGTACATTTTCCACGTTCAGATCCAGGCCGTGCTCAATGCAGTTGATGCATTTATGCTCTGCCCCGTGATACATATAGACACGCCGGATGTCGGGCAGCAGGGATATCCCCGCCACATAGCCTATAAAAATCACAAGGCGCACGATTCCCTCCAGCAGGGACACTGCCCACCGGGAGGACACCGTCTTACTGAATAACAGGGAAATCCCGTACGGCAGGACCATAAAAATCCCTACGGCCATCAGAATCGACAGAACTACCGTAAATCCCATTGCGGCGTCCTCTTTTTTCTCGTCCCCGCCTGCCGGCTCTTCCGCCTCCTCAAAAAAAGACGCGGAAAAGGTCAGTGTCCTGATACCCAGCACCAAGGATTCCACAAAGCTGAATACGCCTCTTAAAATGGGCAGATTCCGAATTGTTTTATTTTTTATAATCCCCTGGTATTCAGAGGCTTCTACTATAATTTCCTGATCGGGTTTGCGGACCGCAACCGCATATTTGCTGTCATTTTTCATCATGACGCCTTCCATGACTGCCTGCCCGCCGATACCTGAATATTTCATATCTCCATCTCCAAATTGCATTCAAAAAAGGTTGAGATTAAATTACAACTTAACCTCAACCTTGCCATGTACTGTATGCTATTGCTGGCTAATGCCGTATTTCCTGTTGAACTTGTCAATACGTCCGCGTGCCTGGGCAGCCTTCTGCTGGCCTGTATAAAACGGGTGGCACTTGGAACAGATTTCAACGTGGATTTCCTTCTTGGTTGAACCTGTCACAAAGGTATTGCCACAGTTACATGTCACAGTTGCCTGATAGTAATCCGGATGGATTCCCTCTTTCATCTTCCTTCACCTCTCACGTTATCTACTATTCTTTTCCAAATTAATCCTGCGGGATAATCTCTCGCTTATTGTAAGAACCGCAGTTTTTGCAAACTCTATGAGGCATCATTAACTCGCCGCATTTGCTGCATTTTACCAATGCCGGAACTGTCATTTTCCAGTTCGCCCTTCTTCTATCTCTTCTTCCCTTGGAAGATTTGTTCTTTGGACAAATTGACATCGATTACACCTCCTTAAATTGATTAAATATATCCTGGATCGCCGCCATTCTCGGATCCGGTTCTGTCCTGTCGCAGGAACAGGCCTTCTGGTTTAAGTTTGCACCGCACTTCCTGCAAATGCCCTTGCATCCTTCCCTGCACAAAACCTTCATGGGCCAGTTTACCAGGATTTCATCGTAGATGAGCCTGTCTATATCCAGGGTGGTCCCTGCTACATAGCTGGTGTCTGCCGCATCCTCATCCTCAACTGATTCCGCATCCGCTAAGGGATACGTCCAGTCAATTACAAGGCGGATGTCAACCGGCACTTCCTCTAAACACCTGTCACAAGGAACTGCAACCGTCACATCTGTCTCTCCGAAAATAAGCACGCGCTTATTCTCCTGATTCTCAAGGTGTAACGTAAATGGTGCTTTTCTGATGATAGAAAACTCGCCCAGCTTCGACCGAAACGATGTAAGATCGGTCTCCACCTGACGCTCTGCTATCATGTTCTCCATGGATAGTACGTCTGTAATATCTGTTTTCACATTCGTCTCCTAATCACACCTAACCTATTATACATATGCTTCCGATATTTGTCAACAAGTATTCTGCCGCCTATTTTTTAATTTTCGTTTTTTTGCTCTGTCCTTTACCGGAAAGCAGCTTTTTGTACGCTCCAAGCTTCTTTTTGGGAACCTTGATCACCAGCTTTGCATGAGTCCCTTTCAATGCATTCTTTCCAACCGTTTTGAGCGCTTTTGTCTGAAACGTCATTTTTTTCAGTTTTTTGCACTGATAAAAAGCTTTTGCTCCCAGCTGTTTCAGCTTTGTGCCCTGAAACGTCACCGACGCCAGCTTCGTACAGCCTGCAAATGCATTTTTACCAACGCTTTCCACATGTTTGCCGATGACCGCACTGGCCGCCTTTTTCTGGTTTTGAAACGCAGCCGCCGCAATGGACGTAATTTTCACAGTCTGTCCGTTAATATTTACCTGATTGCCGATCACAATCCTTGTCAAGTCCTTCCGGGCGCCTGCCACCTCTGCGGTTTGTCCGGATGCACCTGTGATTTTATAGGTATAATTGCCGACCGTATAGCTCTTTCCCTGCTCCGGCAGCTGAGACGGCGCCGGATTTTGAGCTGCCGGCTGATCCGGCTGAGCCGGTATCGTTTTAAGCCCTGCTTCCGCCTGGTTCAGCTGCAAAAGCAGATTCCTAAGCCCGGTAACGGATAACGTATTCAGATCGGCTCCCTTTGCCGCCAGGTAAGCCGCCGTATTTGCGCTCCAGCTTTCCTGGGTATAATTCTGCTGCCCTGCCTGGTATTTTGCATCTGCCTTTAACAATGCCGCGCGGATTGCATCGGCTGCCTCCCTTTTGGCTGCCGCATAAGCGCGCTCCGCGTCTGAAACAGCCGTTTTCAAAACGGCAATCGCTGTATCCAGCTCCGTTACGGTAAGCCCTTCTGTTCCGGCATAGGTATTCTCTACAGACTGAATCGCACGTTCCAATGCCGAGCGCACCTCGGGCGGATAGGCTGACGTATCGATTTGCTTCGCTGCCGCAAGAGCGTCCGCAAGCTCCTGCAATTCTGCATCTGTCGCCGCTTCCTTTCCCTTTACAAGCGATGCGGCAAAGGATATCGCTTTGCTGCTTACGGCATCCTTGCCTGTTACGGATACCGCATAGTCCGCAGCCGGATCCAGGCCGTCTAAGGCAAGTACCCCGCCCGCCTGATATTCTGCCGTTCCGGAAATCTCCGTACCGCCCGCTGTAAGCGTAACCGTCACACTCTTTAAGCCGTCTGCATACGCCGAAAGCGCATCCATAGAGAGCTGCGCCCTGGTTCCCCGCCAGGTAACCGGAGCCGCAATTTCAGACGTACCCGTCCAGTCGCCCAGCTCATACTGATAATTGGCAAGCTCCGACGTATTGACATACAGGCCAAGCTCTTTTATGATCTGCTGGAACATGGAAAGATTGCCGCGGCCGTTGGGATGGACAATATCCACCAGCCAGCCGTACTTCTCCGTTCTGGAAATATTGTCGTTTCTGACGTTGCTGCTGTAGTCTAGCCATTCCTGCCTGTGGTTCACCACCGCAATGTTCAGCCCCGGAAGCTCATCCTGCATTTCGTCCGCCACATCGTAAATGGCGTTAAATTTTTCTTCATAGCCGCTGTGCGGCTCATCCACAATCATTTCGCAGGGGATCCGAAGTACAATGCTGGTATCTGCGTTATTTTCGTAAATTTTGCGTACCAACTCTTTATAGCGATCCTTGAACTGCTCCACGGTAATCGACCCGCGCACTGCCGTTCCGTTCGTTACGGTGTTTTCCGCATTATAGGAAACGTCGTTTGTCCCCAGCATAATCATTACGACGTCCGGATTGTAGCGCGTCAGGCGCGGCTCAATCTGGTTTAAGGTCGTCGCTATGGTCGCGTTGGATACGCCTGTGTTCAGGACAACGTCGTCTGTCCTTCCGATTTCATCTAAATATTTGGCAAACATCTGCGGTACGTTGTCATACCCCTGCGTGAGGATACCGTGCGTGATGCTGTCCCCCATAAACAGATAGGTCGCCGGCTTTTCCCCTGTGAAAAGGGCCCGGATTGTTTCGTTTACACCGCGGTTCTGATCCGGATATTCGCAAGGGGTTCCTTTTGCACCCTCGGATACGGTAATGCTGACCGGGCAATAGGTTTCCGTTACGCTGCCCCTACCCGTATCACTGACCGTAAGGGTGTATGTTGCTTCCGGCTTTAGGCCGTCTATCGTAAACGAAAGCGCCCCCTCCGGTGCTGCGCCGGAGATTGTCTGGCCTTTTTGATCGGCCAGGCTATATGCCAGCCGGATTTCTTCTGTATAGACAGTCGCAGGATCTACGCTGACGGTAACGGCGCCTTTTTGGGCCGTTACGTCCTTTATGCGTGCCAAAGAACCGTCCGCCGCTTTCTTTGCCACAGTGTATGCACCGTCGGAAAGCTGGTTGAGGGCGTAGCCTGTGACTGGGATTTGGTTGTTTGCGTCATGGACAGACAGCGTCGTTTTCACCCGGTTTGCCACTTCCTGATGCCCGCGCGGCGTCAGGGTGTTGTCTTCATTGATCATCTCGAACGGCAGCCCGGCCAGATCGACAACCGGGATTTCATCTCCCGCCGCTTCTATCATGGCTTCCCGGTAAAGATCCGCCAGTTCGGATTTGCCGCTGTCGGCAGACGGATACGGCGTGATGAAAAACGGCAGCTTACCGTCCTCACGCAGACGTGCCGCAAGCGCCTCCAGATCATCGATAAAATCGTACTCCCCTGCAAACCCTTTGGTATAATCCGCTTCACCCGCCATAATCCCTACGGCAAGCGTCCCGTAAGGCGCAATCATGGTATCGTAGTGCTCCAGAATGTAGGCAATGTCCGCGCCGCGCTTTGAAGTATTAAATACAAACCTGCCGCGTTCCACATATGTGCCGTACAAACGCAGCGTATCTTCAAACATGCCGACCCAGTTGCGGGTTGTGCCGCTTGCGGCAAAATCCGCAACGCCTTCTGTCCCGCCGCAGAACAGCCATGTATTGCAGCTGCCGGGCGCCCACATATCCGAAAACGAAACCTCCGCCCGCTCTGCGGCCTGTACGGCTGCCGGCGCAGGGCAGATCGGCAGAGCACCCAGGCACAGGCCCGCCGCCAAAAGCAATGCAAACCATGTTTTCCTTCCCTTTCTATTCATACTGTAATCCCCCTTTGCGTTTCCTTATCACAAAACCCCTTTTTCCAGCTGCGCCACGGTAAAATCAAATTTGTCCGCAAAATACGCGTCCAGCTCTGAAATCTTTACACGCTCCTGTGCCATGCTGTCGCGATCGCGCACGGTAACCGCTCCGTCCTCCTCCGAGTCAAAATCATAGGTCACGCAGAACGGCGTACCAATCTCATCCTGCCTGCGGTAACGCTTCCCAATATTTCCGCGATCATCGTATTCGCAGTTGTACCTTTTTGAAAGCTGAGCATACACCTTTTCGGCGCCGTCAGAGAGCTTTTTGGAAAGCGGAAGCACGCCGATCTTCACCGGGGCCAGTGCAGGATGGAAATGAAGCACCGTCCTCATATCCGGCTTCTCCTCTGTTCCGATATTTTCCTCATCATAGGCCGCACACAGAAATGCGAGCACGACGCGGTCTGCGCCAAGCGACGGCTCAATGACATATGGAATATATTTTTCCTTCTTTTCATCGTCAAAATAAGACAGATCCTGTCCGGATGTATTCTGATGCTGTGTCAGGTCATAATCCGTCCTGTCCGCAATGCCCCAAAGCTCGCCCCAGCCAAACGGGAATAAAAATTCGATGTCCGTCGTACCCTTAGAATAAAAGCTCAATTCTTCTTTGGAATGATCCCGCAGGCGCATTTCCTCTTCCTTCATGCCGAGTGCAAGCAGCCAGTCGCGGCAAAAGCCTCTCCAGTACGAAAACCACTCCAGATCCGTACCCGGCTCACAGAAAAATTCCAGCTCCATCTGCTCAAACTCTCTGGTACGGAATGTAAAATTCCCCGGCGTAATCTCGTTTCGGAAGGACTTCCCGATCTGGCCGATTCCGAACGGAATCTTCTTACGCGAGGTCCTCTGTACGTTTTTAAAATTCACAAAAATACCCTGTGCCGTCTCCGGGCGCAGATATACGGTGTTCTTCGCATCCTCCGTTACGCCCTGGAACGTCTTGAACATCAGGTTAAACTGACGGATATCCGTAAAATTGTGCCTGCCGCAGGTCGGACAGGGGATTTTGTGCTCCTCAATGAACGAAAGCATCTGCTCCTGCGGCCAGCCGTCCACGGAGCCCTCCAGCGCAATCCCTTTTTCCTTTGCATAATCCTCAATCAGGTTGTCGGCGCGGAAGCGCTCATGGCATTCCTTACAATCCATCAGCGGATCGGAAAATCCGCCCAGATGCCCGGAGGCCACCCAGGTCTGGGGGTTCATCAGGATCGCGCAGTCCACCCCGACATTATACGGGTTCTCCTGTATAAACTTCTGCCACCATGCCCTCTTGACATTATTCTTAAGCTCCACGCCCAGATTGCCGTAATCCCAGGTATTCGCCAGGCCTCCGTAGATCTCGGAGCCCGGGTAAATAAACCCTCTTGCCTTTGCTAACGCAACGATTTTGTCCATTGACTTTTCCATGCAAATTCTCCTTTCTGCCCTCTTACTTGTATATAATATATGTAAGCTCTGCTTCCTCGTCGGCGCCCTCGCCCGTGATGGAAACCGTCTTCCGATCCATAACTTTCGTATCCTGTGCGGAAACATATAGAATCGATCCCGGCACCTGTACATTCACATTTGCCTTAATAATCACGACCTTATTGTCGTCGTCTGCAAGAACGTCTTCTTTTTTCAGCGCTTTGCCTGCCCCTTCTTCCTCGGAATCATCCCCCACGCTGTAAAATTCTGTGTCAAAATCGTATCCCTCTGCCTGTGCCGAGAGCACGGTTCCCTGATACAGCTCAATTCCGTTAAAACCGGTGTAGTCCTCACAGGAATCGTATTCCATCTGCAGCTTTGCAACGCCCTCTGTAACACCGAAGGATACCTTTTCCACCGTATCGCCGTTCTTCTGGGTATATTCCGCGACATGCTCCGTAATATACGATTCGAGCTCCTCTTCGTCGTAATAGTCCCTGTCTAAGCCCTCTACGTCTACGCTTGTAACCTTCCCCTTCTTATCGATGAACACAGTGCTGGTATCCACGTTTGTTTTCCTTCCGCACCCTGAGAGTATACCCATACATAGAAGCACCGATAAGATTGTACCTAGGATCCTTTTCATTTTCTTCTCCTGCCTTCCATATTTTATTGCAATCCCAAACATTATACTATGTTCCCGGCAAGATTTCAACCTGTGATTGATTTTAAAATTTCAAGGGACTTGAAGGTATGGGACGCCTGCTGCGAAAAAAAACGGCCTACCGCCTGCTCCAGCGTCTTAAGCACCTCCTCCGACACGGCAAAGGTATAGAGCCTGTTAAGCTCCGACGAAAGCACATACTGCATGGTATAAAGCGCAGAGCCGTCTACCGGAAACGCACTTTCCCCCTTCGCGCAGCCTTCGCAGAGCATCCCGCCCCGTTTTACGGAAAACCGCGTAAGCGCCTCCTTTTTTCCGCAGCACTGGCAGGAAAAAAGATTCGGGTACTCCCCTTCGGCCAGCAGGACGCGCAGCTCGTATATCCGGCGCACCAGGCGGTTATCCAGCGCATCGCTCTCCAGAGCCCTAAACGACTGGTACAATAGCTTCAAAAGCTCTCCCGCCTCATTGTTTTCCCGGGAAAAAAAGTCTGCCGCCTCCAGAAAATAAAAGCCGTAGCAGGCCTTTTCCGGATCGCCGCACAGCTCACGGAAATAATTGGATATCGAGGCTCTCTTCAGATTATATGTATGCCTGCCCTCATAGAGCTCAAATTCTCCAAAGGAAAAAGGGCTGGTTGCAGCTAAAAGCTGGCTGGCCGGACGTCTGGCCCCTCTTGCAAAAGCTGTAATCTTCCCTCTTTCTTTTGTCAAAATGGTAATCCGCTTGTCATACTCCCCAATCGGCATGGCATTTAACACCATCCCCATCAGAACTGTGCCTGCTTCCATAGCTGCCCATCCCTTTTTCATAAAATGCCGCGCTGCCTGCCTTTGCCTGCTCTTTACTCTCCCTGCTCCGCCGGTAGGCCAGATAATCGGTTACCTTCCCGCTCAGCTCAAAATTCTTCCACGTATCTACTGCCATCTGCTAAGTATAGCATCCAAAAAAATTTACATACTTAGGTTAACCCTCTTTAACAGATTCATACCAGATAAAAATTGGCAGGTTTAAAGCTCATCCTTCCGATACCCCAGGTTCCGGATCAGAGAATCCGAATCGCGCCAGTCCTTCTTCACCTTAACCCAGAGCTTTAGGTTCACCCTGCCCTCTAACAGGCGCTCAATTTCATAGCGCGCATTACTACCGATCTTTTTGAGCATTTCGCCGCCTTTTCCGATAATAATCCCTTTGTGGGAATCCTTTTCACAGACAATCGTCGCTTCAATGTCCGTAATCCGCTTTCCTGCAGCCGTTTTACGCTGCTTCATCCGCTCAATGGTCACGGCGATTCCGTGGGGGATCTCTTCATCGAGCGCATGCAGCGATTTTTCCCGGATCATCTCGGCCACAATTTGCCGTCTGGGCTGATCGGTCACCGTATCCTCGTCGTAAAACTGCGGTCCGTACGGCAGGTATTTAAAAATCGTAGCTATCACATCGTCCAGATTGTGGCCCCTTAACGCAGAGGCCGGAATAATTTCATCGAAATCAAACACCCTGCGGTAGGTGTCGATAGATTCCAATATCTTTTCCTTTTCCACCATATCGACCTTATTGATGATTAAAATCACCGGCAGCCTCGCTTTTTCAAGCCGCCGGATGATATGCTGCTCGCCCGCCCCGATAAAGCTACTCGGTTCAACCAGCCAAAGAATCAGGTCCACATCCTTTAACGTCTCCTCCGCCGCATTGACCATGTACTCTCCCAGCTTGTTTTTCGCCTGATGGATGCCCGGAGTATCCACGAATACAATCTGGCCGCGCTCCCTGTCCGTATAGACCGTGCGGATGCGGTTCCTTGTGGTCTGCGGCTTATTCGACGTAATCGCAATCTTCTGGCCAATCAGGCGGTTCATCAGTGTCGATTTGCCGACATTGGGCCTGCCGATGATTGTCACAAAGCCCGATTTTAATTTTTCTTCCATAAATCCCCCTTTGGTATCCTTTTAAAACAGCTGTTCCGTATTCAGAAACAGCGCCTGCTGCCTTGTGATCGTTTCTTCATTTCCGATGACGCAGAGGTTCCTTTGCGCAAGCACAGCCTCCACCGGCTCTGCAAGGGCGCGGATATCCTCCTCCAAGGCTCCCAGCACCTCATCCCGTTCCTTCTGCAGATCCGCATCGGTAATTCCGGTAAAATAGGCGGCAATGGAACGCAGCCCCTTCGCAGAGGGCGTCAGCGGCGTATCCATTTCGCTGATCGTACCGATGATGTACTTCGTCATATCCCGCTCGTCTGCCGAAAAGCCCCTGATATATGCCGGAATCTTATCGTATACCTCGTTCGTCTTTTCCAGATTCGGATCCCGGTAGGAGGAGAAATAGGCGTTGCCGTTACGCATAAAGCTGCTGCCGCAGCCATAAGCGCCGCCTCTGACGCGGATATTCTGCCACAGATAATCATAACTCAAAATAACCTTTAAAATCCGAAACGCCCCTGTAAAGGCAAATCCGGCCGCTTTAAAATTGCCGGCACGGGATACGTACTGCACCTTGGAAGCATCCATAAAGCCCTCGTTTTTACGAGTACAAGACAGCTTTGCCGGCACATGGCCCTTCTCTGCGGCAGGAAGCTGCTCCTTTAGGGCCCGGATGGCCGCAGGCACCGCCGCAAAGCCCTCTTCATCGCAGGTAATGCCCACGATAAGCCCTTCTTTTGTAAAAATACGGGCCGCAAGATCCTTTAACGCGGCAATCAGCTCTTCCTTCTTCTCTTCAAAATGCTCCTCATAATCTGCAACTGCGCGGTAAAAATCAATGCCGAGCGTCAGATCGTTAAACCTTGCCGACTCGGAAAAATAAGACATTGCGCGGACGGCCGATACCGAATGGCCAGCTGCAGACAGGCTCATCTGAAGCCTGGATTTCACCTCTGCCAAAATTTCCTTTAACCGCTTTTCATCCTCCAGCTTTGAATGCAGAAGAATCTCCTCCAAAAGCTCCATTGCCTTAGGCAGCTTATCGTACAGAGCCTTTAACCGTATCTCAAATTTGGTTTCATATGCCTTCTCGTCCTTGCTGTCGGCATATACGGAAAGCACTGGAGAAAAACCGCCGGTCTCTATGTTGATTTCGTTTGCCAGATCCCCGTACGTATAATGCTCCGTATCCACGTAGCCCAACACCGCTTTTAAAATTCCAACCAGCGGCAGCTCCTCTTCCGAAACCGTCCGGATGTCAAACAGCAGATCCAGGTATAAAATCCCATTGGAAAACATCTCTGAGAACAGGATTTTGGTTCCGTCGCAGTCTTTTTCGGAAAGCACAAGCGGCATCGCCTCTTTTTTCATATCGGAACGCCCAAGCATCGGGATTTTCTCCAAATCCTCCCGTGCGGACGGCTCCTCCTGATACTGCCGCAGATGAGCGGTATCTGCCACAAGCGCCTCAAGCTCCTCCTCGCAAAGTTCCATTTTGCCCTCCTTAAGACGCCTGGCAAGGTCTTCTTCCTGCTTTGCATTGAGGCCGCGCTCCGGCTCGATTTTTACCATGGAAACATGCGTGTTTTCTAACATGTAATCCCTGATTAAGCCTTCAAAGTAGTCCGTATCCACCTGTCCGCGCAAAAACCGGAAGGTTTCTAACGATTCCAGATGTAAAAACGGCAGCTTATCGTCATACAGCCAGCTCTCGAGCACCTGCAGGCCATAAATAAGCCCCTTGGGATAAGAACCGAAATCCGACTCCCGGTACTTAAATTCCGAGCTGTTAATCCCGGCCAGCAGCGCTTTTTTGTCCAGACCGCCTGCCGCCTGCTCATGCAGCACACTGCGGATCACCTCTGCAAACCGTTCTTCATCCTCACTGTCGGCATTTTTGGCCACAATCGAAAAAACGGGCTGATATATGCCGCTATCATACGACCCCATAATATCCTTGCCGATTCCTGCATCCAGCAGCGCCTTTTTCAGGGGCGCCCCCGGCGCATTCAGCAATGCATAATCCAAAACCTCAAACGCCTGATACAGCTTTTTATCCAAAACCGTCCCAATGACCATATTATAAGACAGGTACGTATTCCCCTCTAACGGCTCATTGCTGGCTACCGGATACTTTTTGCTGACACGGCGCACGGATGCAAACGGCGCCTGCTCCTCAATCCGCGAATCTACAGAAATCGCTTCGTATTCCGAAAGATACGCCCGATCCAGCCATGCCAGCTTCTCTTCAAAATCCATATCTCCATATAGATAAATATAAGAATTGCAGGGATGGTAATACCGCCTGTGAAAATCCAGGTATTCCTCATACGTCAAATCCGGAATGCACTCCGGATCGCCGCCGGATTCGTTCCCATAGGCCGTATCCGGGAACAGGGAATTGACAATCTCCCGATCCAGCACGCCCTCCGGAGACGAGAACGCACCCTTCATTTCGTTGTACACGACGCCGTTTATGGTAATCGGGGCGTCCTTATCCTCCAGCTCGTAATGCCAGCCCTCCTGCTTAAAAATCTCCTCCCTCTGATAAATATTCGGATGCAGCACGGCATCCATATAGACGTCCATCAGATTCTGAAAA
>CANDKL010000061.1 GCA_947385255.1 uncultured Roseburia sp.
AACAGCTCGATCTCTGCCAGCGTCATCATCTCAGTGGTTTCTGCGAAATCGTGATTGCCGTCGAGCGCCTTTAAGATGGTTACATCCAGGCTCTGGACTGCTTTGTTCGGGTTGAACAGGTCGTCAAACGTAAAGGCCGCGTTGTCTGTCTGGGCGTCTCCCTCCAGGTTCTTCGTCTGCTCATTGGATGAGCCGTCCGTGTAGTTTACGGTTGCTTTGAGGGAGGTTACATATCCGTTGTACCGGTTTGCATTGTAAACCACCAGCTTACTCATAGTCTCGGTCTGCTTCGGTGCAAAATGCAGGGTTAACGGGATATGCACGCCTTCCGTAACTTCCCATTTCAGTTCAAAGTCACGTCCGAAGGTGCCGTTAAACAGGCTGTTAAAGCTGCCGTCCTGGATCAGCTTCTCTACGTTTGTACCGTCGTCCGTCGGATAAGTATCGTTTGTAATGGTGATATCCAGCTCATCCTGTGCAAAAGGTGTTGCAGCCGGAGGCTCTTCCTCTGCCTTGCCGCCCTTATACAGCTCAATTTCCGCTAAGGTCAGCATGTTGGTAACGTCTTCGCCCTTTGCTGTGAGAGCCTTTATAAAGGTCACGTCAACGCTTACTGCATTTTTGTTCTTATTGAACAGATCCTCTTCAAATACAAAGGCCGCATTATCCACCTGCTCTTCTGCTGTCAGCTCAATCGTCTTTTCCGAAGATGTGCCGTCCGCGTAATTTACCTTCGCACTTGCAGCCGTTATAAATCCGTTCGCCTTGTTTGCATTGTAGGCTGCCAGCTTGCTTATCGTACCCGGGTTGTTCAGGGTAAAATGCATGGTCAGCGGCAGTGTCACATAAGACGGCAGCTTCCCGTCTGTGCCATGATTCTTGTCTGTGTCCCAAAGGAATTCGAAGTCACGTCCAAAATTCCCGTCGAACAGACCCGCATAGGATTTCTGCTGAATCAGCTTGCTGATATTGGAACCGTCGTCTGTATCCAATTCCGCATTTGTCATCGTAACGGCAAACTCGTCCGTCGTGTACTTTACAGGCACTTCTTCTGCTGCCTGGCCCTCGATAAACTCCATTTCCGCCAGAGTCAGCAGGTTGGTCGAATCCTCGCCATTTCGGTCAATTGCTTTCTGGATGGTGATATCTACATTGGCTACTGCCTTAGTCGCAGTCAGCATATCGGCCAATTCAAATGTGGCATAGTCAACCTGCTGGTCAGCCGGCAGTTCCATATCCGCCGTTTCCGAAGTGCCGTCCTCGTACGTTACTACAGCGCTGATCGCCGTCACAAAACCATTTCCTTTATTGGCATTGTACAGGATTGCGTTCTTAAGCACGGTCGGAGTCTTCAGTGCAAAATGAATGGTAACCGGCAACTCTACTCCTTCCGGAGTTTCACCGTTCTCATCCTGCCATATGAATTCAAAATCGCGTCCCATTGAGCCGTCAAACAGCTTGTTATAGCCATAGTAGTACGGATCTCCGGAATAATCCTTTGCATACTGGATAAATATTCCTACATTATCTCCTTCGTCGGTCGGATACGTTTCGTTGGTCATCGTGATATCAAATTCATCCCGTGTCAGCTTCCTGTCCGGTTTCTCAATTTCTTCCGGAGCTTCGCCGATCTCGCCGTTTGCGCTGTAATCCGGTCCGATCAGAACCAGTCCAAGCAGATTCAGTACATCCGTATCACTTGTAGAAATCGCTTCCTTTGCCCGCAGCTTTAATGTAACTAACGTACCGTCGCCGCTGTATAAATCCTTGTCCCCTCTGTTTGCAAATGCAAGATTCACATATGCCGTTCCGTCATCATATACTTTATTTGTGCACAAATCTTCCATCTGTGAGATAGCATCCGATACTTCCATAGAATCTGCAGGATTTTCTGCAGCCAATTCTACTTTACTTGGATCGTAGGTAATAATCTGGCCCAAAGCGTTTACATTGGACGCATTCTGCACCTGGAATTCAACGGTAAATTCTTCGCCTGCAGCCACAGATTCCTTACTTGCTACCGCACCGGACGCACCGCTGATGGTTCCTGTCTTCTGCGTACCGCCGTCCATCTTGAACATCGTATACGCATAGTCGTATACATCATAAATGCCGTTTCCGTTGATATCGCCATAACGCTTCTGAATCTGGTCTACAAACCTGCTGCCGTCCTTTTCAGACATACCCAGATAATTCATCATATTGGTGACGTCTGCATCTATAACCTCCTGGCTAAAGTTTGTACTGCCGACTGCAAAGCCCTTGTCGCCTTCCTTGGTGATCACTTTAATTTCGCTGGCTGAGAAGAATGTACCAACCGATGCAAGCGCCGTAAAACGGATATAACGGGCTGCACTGTTGATTTCCATTGTCTTTGTCGTTGCGTCTGCAGCCCAGTCGTATTCCTGTGCAAATGTCCAGTGAATACCGTCTAAGCTTGTTTCCAGCTTCATCTTTGTTACGGTACCGTTGCCTTTATCCGTACGCGGATAGTATTCAATCTTCTCGAACTGGTAAGCCTTTCCATAATCAACGGTTAACTTCTCATTGATACCGCCGTTGTTGGAATGGAATCCGCCGTCGCCTGTCTGGAACACCTTATCAAATGCCAGCTCCGGCCCGTGTGCGCCCCAGATTTTACCTGTCCAGTCAATATTTACCGGATCCGGTGTATTACGCCATGGATCATCATCTGTTACGAAGGTCTGTACGGTACTCCATGCGGAATAGCCTTCGCCATTCCTTGCGCGTACCTGGAACGTGTGCTCAGAAGCATACGCCAAATCCGTATAGGTATAGCTTAATACATGATCGTCAACAGCATTCAGCTTTCCGTCGATCATAAGCTCATAAGCATCCGCCCCTTCGACTGCTTCCCAGTTTACGGTAATGCTTGTCGGAGTTTTTGCCGCTTCATTTTCTGTCAGAACAGGTACTGCCAGCTCTGTATTCTCTGTATCCGGCAAAAATCCGCCGTCGTTCTCAAAGCCGTTAATTACCAGCGTCTGATCTGCTGCCTGGGCATCAGCTGTCGCAAATTTTACATAAAGCTTCGGAGCTACCTTCACATCCGCTACCATTGCTTTAAATGCAGTTTCTTTTTCAGATGCATAGGTTTCGATTTTCGGTGCGGCGTCATAGAACCATACTGCAGTTCCTGCTGCCGGAGTTGTCTTGTCAAATGCATCCTTGGAATCCACCTTCTGTGCATTCAGCGCACTGCTTCCGTTTCTGGCGATAATGCCTGTCGGCTCTTTGGATACGTGCACGACAAACGTGGTATTTTTATCCTTTTCATACCCGGTATAGGATCCGGTCGACTTCTCTGCTGTCAGAGTCGCCGTCTCGCCTTCTACCTTAGAGGTATATTTGGTGGACACATGCGTTCCATAAGAAATATTGTCAATTGTACCGTATTCAGAGTCCTGAGTCATTTTATTTTCAAGATAGGTACCGTCATCCTCTACAGCCGTATAATCCGTATTTCCTGCCGGCCAGAATTCCACGACTCTGTTTGCCCTGTTAATCTGATCCGGAGAATTATTGGCCTCATACTGAGGAATAATGGCGCCGTTCTTTACAAATGCAGGAAGCTTCCAAAGCGGAGCATCGTAATGATTCAAAATTTGTCCGCCCCGGTACTGCTTGCCCGTGAAGAAATCCACCCATACTGCATCGGAATCCGGCAGGTAAATGTTATCCCTGATATCATTGCCGTCCTCATCTGCATTGGTATCCTGATAAATCGGAGCTACCAGGACATTCTTGCCATACATATACTGGTACTGCATATTCTTACTGTATGCATATTCGTCATCCGGGTACTCCAGGTGCATTGCACGGATCATCGGAAGTCCGGTGTCATCATTGCCCGTATCAATATTGGATGCAGAATATGCCGAGGTATACAGGTACGGCATTAATGTGGATTTTATTTTTAAGTACATACGGCTAATGCCGGTATACGGATCGCCAAAGGTAAACGGCATTTTTGCATAGCTGCCCCAGCCGTCCATGTTGAGCATTTCCTGCGTAAAGGTCTTCCACTGGTAATCCCTGGTGCTAATCAGAGCGCTTCCGCCGAAGATACCGTCCATATCGCATCCCAGGTTCGGGTTGCCGCTGAGGGAGGTACCGATATAGGTCGGGATATGGAAGCGTATGTATTCCCAGTCGCCGCCGGTCTGGTCGCCGGACCAGATACTGTTATAGCGCTGTGAGCCTGCCCAGCCGTCGAGTGAAATAATATTCGGACGCTTTTTCACAACAGATGTTGCCGTATCGTAAGCAGTTTTTACGCCGTCCAGCTGCATGGAATATCCGTATCCGACCCATGCAACGTCTGTCTTAAGGGTTGTAACGCCCGCCTGCACTTCCTTCCGGAAATCGCGGAGCAGATGCCAATAGGTATTGTTATTGGAATCCGGCGTCAGATAGCTCTGCGTCCAAAGGCCTGTTGCAACACCCTTCGAAGCCGCGTATTCCGCAAAGCTCTTTAAGTTCGCTACGTTTGCGTCTACGGCTGCAATCCTGGCGTCACTGCTGCTTCCGTCTGCATTTACGCCGCCGGTCTGATAATAACCGTTCTGGCCATAGCCTGCGCCGTAACCGTCGTTCGGAAGGAAAAAGCCAAGCGGCATATCATATTTTACATAATCATCAATAACCTGCCTTGCAGAATATTTATACGGGGTCGTTACCGTATCCGGGAACGTTCCTTTCGTTGCCGGATTCGGCCCCTCGCCGTTTAAGCTCTCTGCCTGCATGCCGTCTCTCAGCACATACCCGGTGGACATACCGCTCTCGTACTTCGTAGTACCAGCGCTGCTTGCCGGGTCCGTTCCTTTCACCGTCCATGCCTTACCGCCCTCTTCGTCTGACCAGGAATCGCGGTTATAAGCATTCAGATGTCCCAAATAAAATGCATATTCCGGTAAAAGCGCCGGATTACCGGTTACCTTGAAGTAATCCTGCAAAAGCTCCTGCGTTACCTTTCTTCCGTTACCCGGATCGGCGACAAAGTAATAGGCGTCAAATTCATTCTCCTGATGGACTGCGGTAACCGTATCGCCCTGCGCCTTTCCGAAATCATAGCTTCCGTCCTGGAACGTATTCCGCAAAACGCCGTATCCGCCCATCGTGTAATAAAATGGATTCGGAGATGCAACGCCGCCGTCTACCCAATTACTCTCATTTGCAATATTGATCACTTCACCGGTGTGCACAAAACGGCCGTTCTGTGTACCGCCGCCGTAGAAATTCTCGCCGTCCTGCTTCTCGATTGTCTGGACGGTTCCGCTCCCCGAAATCGAAAGAGCTTCCTTCTCCTGCATAACTACGGTTTCTTTTTCCTTGATTGTCATCTTCGCCGTAGCTTTGTCAAAAACAATCGAAACATCGCCGCTCTTTACAGTAAAAGCAGCATCGCCGTTTGTAACGGTTGCTTCCGGATGGGAATAATTCGAGGACTCGTCCGGATACTGCTGAATCCTTCCCATATGGTTGCTTTGCCTCGGGGTTGCATACTTTGAAAACTCTCCCGAAGGATCCACGTTGTAACGGAAAATCCCGTCTTCCAAGAACGTGATCTTACCTTTGACATCGTTATTAAATGTCACCCAGACAATATTCTTGTCCGTCTGGTCCACGTCAACCGCTTTGACCTCTGTGAGCTGTCCGGTAAAATCAGCCGCTTTGACCTGCATCGGCATCGCAGGCATCAAAGAAGCGGCCATGCCGAACACTGTCACAAGCGATGTGGCTTTTTTGGCAAATGTTTTTGCCCGTTTCAATCTGCTCATGTTTTTCCTCCTTTTTTTTTGCATAAACATACTATTCTGCATGATGATGTTATCATAACATACTTTTTGGCTTTTTTGTTTATCCATTTTTATATTTTTTTATAATTTTTCGGTTTGGGTTTATAAGTTTTAATAAATAAGTGACCAAAAAAAGGAATTTTTTCCGGCATTCTGCCAAAAATGAAAGGGTGTCGTAAAAATGTCGTAAATTACACTGCTGCCGCGAATGTATGTTCACCCGAGAGGGTATGGCATTATTTCAAAAATTTCAGAAAGGAGAAACATATATGGGAAAATCACGCAAAGGAAAGGAATTGGGGATCGGTATCACCCAGCGAAAGGACGGGCGGTATTCAGCAAAATTTAAAAGCAAAACCGGGAAACGGGTGGAAAAATACTTTGATAAGCCGTCAGCGGCGCGGCAATGGCTTACAGAAGCAAAATATGAGGATGTGCGCAGAAGCATAAACAGCCTTGCCGACATGACGGTAGACACATGGTTTTCTTACTGGATTAAGGAAATCAAAGAAAAAACCGTCAGGTGGAGCACTCTCAGAAGCTACCGGGACCGCTATGAAAAAATGTCAGGGAAGTGATCGGCAGCATGTCCATGGGCGATGTAAAGCCGATGCACTGCCAAAATATCTTAAATATCATGGACAACCAAGGCTATGCCGGCGCCAGCATGGAACGGACAAGGGTTACCCTGTCCGCCATGTTTACGGACGCGTGTGAAAACGACATCATTGCCGCAAACCCGGTAAAAAAAAGCGTCAAATGCCCAAAGCAGAAAAACAGGAGCACCTCTGTTTTAACCCTTGATATGCAGGAGCGGTTTTTGGGAGTGGCCAAAAAGAGTGTCCATTACAGTCATTATCTGTTTATATTGCAGACGGGTATCCGTTCCAGTGAGTTGCGGGGGCTGAAATGGAGCGATATTGATTTCCAAAACCGTATGATCCACATCCGGCGCAACGTTACCCATGATTCCAATCGCAATCAATTTATTACAGGCGAATTAAAGACCCTCTCCGGACAAAGGGATATCCCCATGACACAGACTGCGTACGATTTACTCATGGAGCTGAAAAGACGTCCGGCCCCGTTCGATCCGGAAGAGGATACGCCGGAATTTGGGGAGCACATATTCTTAAACCGAAACGGCAGGCTGATACCCAACTCGAATTATGACCAGTATATGAAAAAAATATGCCAAAAGGCCGGTATCGAACGGATTTCCATGCACACCTTAAGGCATACCTTTGCCACAAGGTGTATTGAATCGGGAATGAAGCCCAAAACCCTGCAGAAAATCTTAGGTCATGCCAACATCGCTATGACAATGGATTTATACGTCCATGTGACCGAGGACGAAACTGAAAAGGAAATGCAGAAATTTGAAAAATCATGCCGGATGACGTAAGGGCAATCGAATAGACGTGTCGTAAATGTGTCGTAAGGCTTCCGGCAATGTCGCTGAAATCCTGTAATTATCAGGGAACCAAAGGATCATGACATTATCATGCAGTATGTTTATGCAAAAAAAGGAGGAAAAACATGAGCAGATTGAAACGGGCAAGAACATTTGCCAAAAAAGCCACAGCGCTTGTGACGGTGTTCGGTATGGCCGCTTCTTTGATTCCTGCGGTTCCCATGCAGGCCAAAGCGGCTGATTTTACCGGGCAGCTCACAAATGTCAAGTCTGTTGAACAAGACTCAAAAAACAAAAACATTGTCTGGGTAACGTTCAACAACGATATCAGGGGTAAAATTACATTCTTGGAGGACGGGATTTTCCGTTACAACGTAGACCCTTCCGGGCAGTTCTCCAAATATGCGACTCCCCACAGCCCCAGCCACAAAGGAATCATCCAGCAGTATCCGGATGAATCCAATCACTATTCCCATCCGGAAGCAGCCGTTACGAGCAACGCCAGCTCCTACACGGTAAAAAGCGGCGACGTGTCCATTATCTTTGATAAAGAGACCGCCAAAATGACCATCAAGGAAAAGGACAAGACCGTAATGGAAGAAGAAGCAGCGCTTCGTATTTCCGGAAACAACACGGTACAGACCTTAAAGAAGCAAGACGGTGAGAACTTCTATGGCGGCGGTACCCAGAATGGCCGGTTCGTCCATACCGGAGAAACGATTTCCATTGCCCCCACAAACACCTGGACAGACGGCTGTGTAACCTCGCCAAGTCCGTTCTATTATACCACAAACGGTTACGGCGTCTTAAGGAATACGTTCATGCCGGGAAGCTATGATTTCGGCAAGTCCAATGCCGAGGCCGTGACAACGCATCACAGTGAGACTGAATTTGACGCCTATTATTTTGTTGCCGAACCGACTAACGGAAGAAAGGTAGCGCAGGAGCTTTTACAGGATTATTTTAAAGTTACCGGAAATCCGGCCCTGACACCGGAATATGCATTTTATCTGGGACATCTGAATGCATACAACCGTGATGCATGGTCCGATACAGAGCCTACCTATGTCCCGGAGGGCTGCGGCAAAGCGAAATGGACCATAAAAGGTACGGCCCCGGCGAATAGTGCAGGTACGACGGAATGGGAAGTCGGTATGATCCAATTCTTCAATCTGGAAGACGGCATGCAGTCGGAAAGCTTAAACGGTTCAAAGCCGACGGTGGCGCTTGACAATTATCCGGATGTAACGACACCGCGTAAATATTCCGCGCAGGCAGTCATTGATCAGTACATAGAATATGACATGCCTCTGGGATTTTTCCTGCCGAACGACGGTTACGGCGCAGGCTATGGTCAAAACGGCTATAACATGACAGGCGGTGTAAATCCGGACGGCAGCAGCTCCAAGGCAAGGCTTGACGCAGTAAAAGCCAATGTAGACAACTTAAAGGTATTTGCAGACTATGCGGCAGAAAGAGGTATTGCAACCGGCCTTTGGACACAGAGCTATCTGGAACCGGATTCCAACCCGAATACATACTGGCATCGGCTCCGTGATTTTGAACAGGAGGTTGGCGCAGGTGTAACAACCTTAAAGACAGACGTCGCATGGGTAGGAGACGGATATTCCATGCAGCTTGACGGTGTTAAGACCGCATACGATATTGCGACAGAGGTTTCCGGTGTCCGTCCGAATATTATTTCCCTGGACGGCTGGGCAGGATCGCAGCGTTACAACGGAATCTGGACAGGCGATCAGTACGGCGGCAACTGGGAATACATCCGTTTCCATATTCCAACGTATATCGGCACCTCCCTTAGCGGAAACCCGAACGTAGGAAGCGACATGGACGGTATCTTTGGAGGAAGCGCCCTGATTAGCACCAGGGATTACCAGTGGAAAACATTCACTCAGTCCATGCTGAACATGGACGGCTGGGGTTCTTATGCAAAGATGCCGCATACATTCGGCGATCCGTATACCGGAATTGCCCGTATGTATTTGAAAATCAAATCGCAGCTGATGCCTTATCTGTATACGACGGCATACTCCGCATCGAACATTGAAGTCGGAAATAACGACGCCGGGCTTCCCATGGTCCGCGCTATGTTCTTGGAATATCCGGATGAAGCGTATGCGTACAGCAAGAACACGCAGTACCAGTATATGTATGGCAAAAATGTTTTGGTAGCTCCGGTTTACCAGGATACGAACGCAGATGAAAACGGCAATGATGTGAGAAATAACATTTACCTGCCGGATGAGGATGCAGTTTGGAACGACTTCTTTACCGGCAAGCAGTATCGCGGCGGACAGATTGTAAACAACTACGACGCCCCGCTCTGGAAGCTTCCGGCATTTGTAAAGAGCGGAGCCATCATTCCGCAGTATGAAGCCAATAACAGCCCCGATTTTGTCAACAAGGCAAACCGGATCGTGGAATTCTGGCCGGCAGGAAATTCGGATTATACGGCTGTAGAGGACGACGGTAAAACGATTGAGAATGTATTGGAAACCGATCCCGAATACGGTACGATGGAAAACGTTTCTTATGGGGATCGTGTAACTACAAAATACACCTCTTCCGTAAACGGCACGACAGCAACCTTAAAGGCGGAGAAATCCTCCGGCACATATAACGGATACAAGAAGGATAAGAATACAACGTTTGTTGTACATGTTTCAAAGAAACCGACCGGTATTTCGGCAAGCAACGGCACAAGCAGCCTCAATGCAACAGAAGCAGCTTCTAAGGATGCATTTGACAAGGCAGCTCCTGCAGCAGGAACTGCCATTTGGTTCTATGATGCCGCTCCGAAGATTGAAACCTTTGCATCCGAGGAAGAAACTGCATTTCAGGCATTGGTAGCGGATGTAAAAGTCGCTCCGAAGCTTTATGTAAAATTTGCGTCTGCAGACGCACAGGCAGTTGATCAGACATTGGTAATCAACGGCTTTGAAAACGAGGGAGATCTCTCCGCAGATACAGAAAACCCGGATTTAACCGTACCGGTCCTTACAGAAGATGAGGCTGCAAAAACGCCGACCAGTATTTCATTGAACTGGACAGCGGTAGAGGGCGCCGATTCTTATGACGTATTGATCGACGGTATTGTAAATTCCATCGGCAACGCGCTCAGCTTTACGCATACCGATCTTCCGTATGCGTCCACCCATACCTATCAGGTACGCGCAAGAAACAAAAACGGTTATTCTGCGTGGAGCGCGGAGCAAAGCTTTACCTCAGATGAAGACCCATGGAAGGATACGCCGGTACCGATAAAGGTTACCTGGCCGGGCGGAATCTACTCCACCAGTACGGCGGACAAAGCGTTTGACCAGATATTCCAGTCAGGCGACGCCGGATTCCATTCAGACAGTTCCAAGACAAACCCAAGCAAGGGTGTCGGCATACCGCTGACAGTAGAATATGAAAAAGCCTACAAGCTGGATAAAATAGAGTATTACCCAAGGAACGACAGAGACGGAGCAAACGGTAATGTAACAAAGATGAAGCTGGAGACCAGTCTTGACGGCGTTCACTGGAAGGAAGAGGGTATCTATGACTGGGACAGCAGTACCGCGACAAAGACCATGGACTTAGAGAGAACCGCAGCGCGTTTTATCCGGTTCACAGCGCTTGAGTCAATGGGTAACTTCTTCGCAGCCAGTGAAATTAAAGTATATGTGGAAGAAAATTCCAAAGGATTTGCAGTCGGGAGCACGCTCTTAAATGAAGAGGTGCTGGACGGCGATTATACCAACCTGAAGAATTACATGGGTACGTCGTTAAAAGACAGCACATTTGTAACGCAGATCCAAAACGGATACGGCGATGTCAACCGGAACGGATATTACGATGCATATGATTATACATTCACCATGTTTAAGTTAGACGGCGGCACACAAAAGAGCGGCAAGCTTGCCGGCACGTCAACCATGACGGTAGATAAGGAAGAAGTAGCCGCAGGCGAGAACTTTACGGTTACATTCCAGGTACAGGATGCCAAGAATGTAAACGCGTTGGGACAGTTAATCACGTATGATCCGAGCAAAGTAGAGCATGTATCGGTAAGCGGCAGCGCTGCACTTTCACAGATGGAAAACCTAAGCATAAATAATACCTATGAAGATGGAACCGCCTATGAAAATATCGCATTTGTAAACCGCGGGGACAAGGCTTTATACAACGGAAGCGATACGCTGGTAACACTGACCATGAAAGCCAAAGAAAACATTTCCACCAGTGATAAAGAGGTTATTGATTTACACGCACTTATCCTGATTGGGCCGGATTACAGCACAAACGGTGAAATTGGGGAAGATCCGAAGGTAGAGGATCCGACGCCGCCAGGTCCGGTAGAGCCGAAGAAATACGCACAGGATGACTTTACGATTACGATTACCAATGAAAAGATGCCGGAAGACGACGGCACAAATGTAGAAAGGCTGATTGCCCAGAAGAACTATAACGGTTTGTTTAACGGATCAATTGGACGTGACTTTGAATTCCTTTACAATATTCCTTCCAATTGGGATGAGAACGGCAACCTGCCGGAATACGTCACATTGCCGGTAACCATGAACTTTGCATTTAAGAACCCGTCTACCATGAGCAAGCTTGTACTCCACAATGCAAACAAAGCAAACGGGTTTGTAACTTCCGTAAAAGCAAAAGCTAATTACGAAGACGGAACCTCGTCAGAAGAAAAAACGATTGCATTGACTGCAGAACAGTCCGTAGACAACGCAGCATTTACCTTTGAAGATATCTTTACCGCAGGCAAGAATGTGGCAAGTGTAGATGTAACAGTTCTAAGCGCGATTTCAGTAGAAGGGGAAGAAACCACCATCATGATGACCCTGGCGGAAATCGAGATGTTTGAAGGAAAAGCAGACGAACCGAAGCCTGCCGAAAAATACACACAGGAAGAGCTTGATATTGCCATCACAAATGATGCGCTGCCGGAAGACGACGGCACAAACGTTGAGAAATTAATTCAGTCAAACAGCTTCGACGGCTTATTTGACGGAAAAATTGCCCGTGACTTTGAATTGAAATGGAAAGTTACGGAAGAGGTTAAACTGCCGTTGACCCTGCATTTTACACCGAAAGAAGCAGGGACCATGAGCAAGCTTGTCGTACACAATGCCAATAAGGCAAACGGCTTTGTTACGCAGGTATCCGCAAAAGTAACTTATGTTGACGGGACATCGTCGGAAGGAACCGTTGAACTCGCGGCAGAACAGCAGGTAGACAATGCGGCGTTTACCTTTGAAGAAATGTTCGATAAGAACAAAAAGGTTGCGGGCGTTGACGTAACGGTCCAGAAGGCAATCGTAGGTTCCACGGGAGCGGAAACCGATGAAATGATGACCCTGGCAGAGATCGAGCTGTT
>CANDKL010000062.1 GCA_947385255.1 uncultured Roseburia sp.
GGCCCTCTGGTGCACACAGAGCTTGTCCGGGCAGCTTGCTTCTGTCATATCCGCCATGCCGTCCCTAATCACCAGCGTATTCGTTTTGATTTCCCCGACGATAATATCAACCGTCTGATTTTTATCCAGCGCATAGCTTCCGTACAGCTCTCCGTCTACCGTAACCTCCACTACAGCGCCTGCGTCCTGCCGAAAAACATAAAACCAGGCTGCTCCCGCAAAAAGTACCAGAAGCAGCGCCCCAAGAAAAACAAGATCCCTCTTTCCAAAGCGCTTTGCCATAACGCTTACCTGGCCTTTCCGAAATAATAAAATCCCCTGCACTCTTCCAGATACACGTCTATGATTTTGCCAATCATATCCGCCGTCCCCGGGAAATGGACAATGGAATTGTTGTCCATCCTCCCTGTCACAAGGGCTCCGTTGTGTTCGTTGATCTGCTCTACCAAAACCTTCTGGATCGTGCCTTCATAACGCATGGCTTTTTTTGACGCAATTTCCTGCACTTTATGCAGCAGACGGTCAAACCGCGCCTTTGCCACCTCTTCGGGCACCTGGTTTTCCATTGCTGCCGCAGGCGTCCCGGTCCGTTTGGAATAAAGGAATGTAAATGCGCTGTCATACCCCACCCTGCATACGACATCCATAGTTTCCCTGAAATCCTCTTCCGTTTCACCCGGGAATCCCACAATAATATCCGTTGTAATGGCAATATCCGGCATGGCCTCCCGCACCTGTTCCACCAGGGCCAAATACTGCTCTTTGGTATATTTGCGGTTCATAATCTTTAATAGCCTGCTGCTGCCGGACTGTAAGGGCAGGTGCAGATGCTTACAGATTTTAGGGGATTCCTTCATCACCGCAATCAGATCATCCGACAAATCCTTCGGATGGGAGGTCATAAAGCGGATGCGTTCGATTCCTTCTATTTTAACAGCCTCCCGCAAAAGCTGCGCAAAGGTACATGGCTGTTCCAGATTTTTGCCGTAGGAATTGACATTCTGCCCCAAAAGCATCACCTCTACCACGCCGTCTGCCGCCAGCGCTTTCATTTCCCGCAGGATATCCTTCGGCCCGCGGCTGCGCTCCCTGCCGCGTACATAAGGCACGATGCAGTAGCTGCAGAAATTGTTGCAGCCGAACATAATATTCACGCCCGATTTAAACGGATATTTCCGTTCGATCGGCAAATCCTCCACAATTTTATCCGTATCCTCCCAGATATCAATCGTCATGGAAGGGCCGTTTGGGGAAGCGGCCTGGAATGTGTTTTCAAAGGCCGTGACCAAAAGCTCTGCAAATTTGTACAGGTTATGCGTACCGAAAATCAGGTTTACAAAACGGTAGCTCTGCCTGATTTTTTCTACGACGGCAGGCTCCTGCATCATACAGCCGCAAAGGCCTATCATCATAAACGGATTTTTTTTCCGGAACCCGTTCAGATAACCCAGGCGGCCGTATACCTTGTTGTTGGCATTTTCGCGCACGGTACAGGTATTGTAAAGGACGAAATCCGCTTCCTCGGAATCGTTTTTTTCGTATCCGATTTCTTCGAGTATCCCGGTCAGCTTTTCGGAATCCCTCGCGTTCATCTGGCAGCCGAAGGTGGATACGTGAAAGGTGAGCGGGACGCCTTTTTTAGCGGACAGCTGCTGTACATAGCGTTTGGCGATTTCTATAAAATAGTACTGGCGTGCGGGTTCCTCTGTCGGGGGCGTGCCTGTGGGCGAGGTGATGTTGTTTAAGGTTATTGTCTGATGCATGTTGCTTTTACTCCTTTGCTCGGTGTCATTTTTAATCAAGTAAATATCCGGCTTGATAGGAACATTCCAGGTAACTGGGATTCTGATAATAAAGGCCTGTATCAAATTTTGATATCTCGTCGCTGATAAAGGATGAAAAAAATATGGATGAGTTCATCTGCTTCTTTTCCCGGTTCTGCACAGTCTTCCACCATAATACTATACAGCTTTCCAATGTCCATAAATCCAGGGACTGTATACTTACAGTCTGAAATAGTATCGAAGTCACCTTCTGATATATGGTACTGTTCTATCACTTCATCCCCTACCTGCTCAAAGGAAAGACAGTGGTTTACCTCTGCGCCATATAACTGTTTTTCAATTCCTTCCCTGCCCAGCGCGTTTGCGATAACTCCGCGCTTATTATTGGTCTGCCGTGCAATGTACTCAATTAGGGAACATACATAAAAATAATCATTTCTTTTTGGGTCATGAACTATTTCACTCCTGTCAAATGCCAAGCAATTTAATGCTGACAATGTATGAAAACTAATCTGATGGGTCGGATATTTGAATTCCGCCAATGCCCAGAACTGCTTACGGTTTATGCATGGGAAAGAATCATAACCGAATCACCTCAATGAATCAGAATCAATCATTTACTTCGTTTTTTTGCTTACCATAACCCACTTTCCATATACGTTCTGGATTTTCCCCTTTGTCCCTTTATAGGTTTTATATGCCCTAATACGGATAAAATACTTCTTTTGGACTTTTAAGCCCTTCTTTACATATTTCTTTTTAGACTTAGAAATGAATTTTGCTTTAGTACCTTTAAAATTCTTCTTTGTACTTATTTGTACCTGATATCCTGCAGCACCGGAAAGTTTTTTCCATGATAAAGTAAGTTTCTTTTTTCCTGCTTTTACTTTAAATGCTTTTACTTTTGATACAGAAGGCTTTTTAACTGTAGTTTGCGGCAGCTTATCGCCTGATGGATTCCCGATACTTCCGGATGTTATTTTTCCCGGATCGACATCCCCGTTGTCATTGTTTCCATTATCATCTTTATCATCTAGTATATCTGACACAACAGGCTTCCAGGTATTTACTTCCCATATCCTCTGCTCATATGTATTATTGCACAAATAATACTCTTCTGTATCTGCACTCACTTCTGCAGTCAAAACAGTTTCCCCGTTCTCGCTTAACTGCAGATCTTCTAATGGAACTGAAATGCTCGCACGGCCTACTGCCATCAGATCCAGTCACTGTTACACTGGCATTACTTGAAACATTGCTATGATTGGATACATAAACAGCAAGCGTTTTTTTGCTTTCAATAATAATGTCAAATCCAAATCCTCTCCGGCTTTTATATTTAGCGCATCAAATTCCACATTTTCCATCTTCAGGTCATGCGCTTCTGTTGATGACAGAAATTTAATTTCAGAGGATGTGATAAGTTCACTATCTCCATCTCCATTCTCGCCAAAATCTGCATGCGTTAAAAGATATATCAATTTATCATCTGAAACAGAAAATGCATCTATGTAAGCAGTTTCATCTGTCAAAGCAACACTTCCCCAGTGTCCACCAGCATAACTGGCACAACATAGATTCCGGGAATTTTCACCCATTGTTTTTAAAAAGTAAAATTTGTCGCCAAGCATTACAAACCGGCTTTCGGAATCCATGGTTCCTTCTTCTAATAATGTTATCGGCTCATCCGAAGCAGTTTTTATATATTCGACAGCGCCATTTCGATTGAATACCAGTACAGACTGGTTCATCTCTGGCAAATGAATATACTGCAAATCTGCAACTGAACCATTCATAATCTCTGTAGATCTTGCTGATTTCTTGTTTATCAGTGAATTTTCTTTCCTAGAATATATTAGCAATTCATTGTCTTTATTGATATACTTACCTAGATCTGTCTTTTTTAAATTCTTAAGGGACAGCAACGGCACTTTTACCTCTTTTTTTGCAAAATAGCCTTTGAGACCCGTTTCTCCTGACAAATAAATATCATCCACGCCTTTCTCGTTTGTAGGCGGAATAAATGTAAGGAGTGTAATCCTAATCCCTAATTTTGCCTGACCGTATACGCCAACGCTTAACCAAGTTTCAACACCTGCCCCCGCATATGGCTCTACTTCCACACTGCCGTCCAATTTTACATTTCCAGACCACCCCCGATTAATAAAATCATACTTGATTTCAGCATCCACTTCTCCGCTTCACCCTAAAACAAATATCAGATAAACATCATTTAACTTTGCAAACCAAATGTGCGATACAACCATGCTTTACTATCAACCAACATATGCATAATTCTGACTATGTAAATGATATCCCCATCTATCACATAATAAATCTTGTAATTTTGATAATAAGCATTCCGGATGCCCATTCCAGCAAGCAGCGTATCCTCATCCAGTTCATTTCTCTCTGGAAAATCCGCAAGAGAATTTATCTTTGCACGAATACCATTCACTGTATTTACAGCAGCAGATGGATTCCCCAATTCATAAGCAATATAATCGCCGGCATTTTCTAAATCTTCCTCCGCTAATTCTGTAATCCTAATTTTATATTGTATCATTTCTATATTTCTTCTCCAATCTGTCGCACACAGTATAAAATTCTTTTGTCTTTCCTTCTTTTATCTGTTTCAATCCAGCCATCACAAGCTCTTGAACTTCTTTCTTCTGTTCTCCCAAAACCTTCTGATAATCTTCTTTCAATGACATATCCATATGACTCAATCCTTCCCATTTTTATAAACAGCTTCCTTTATTTCATACTCATCCTTTAAATCCTCGGCAATATAATCGTCGCTCATACAATGCAAATCCGCCACTCCCTCGCGAAGCAGCTGGTATTCTTTGGAACCATAAAAAAATCCAACGCCTGATCCAGTGTTAAATTGCACTTTTGGGCAAACAGTGCAACGACCCTACTATACTTCATTTGCAGAAGAATTGCATTTGCTTTCACACACGCTCGCTCCCTTCATAGTGCTACATCCGGCTTTTCCACAACTACCTTGGAGCCATGGTATAGAATCATATTTGAACCCCGTTTCTCTCCATTGCTTCCTCAATATCCTCCAAAATATATTCTTTATCCTGCGTGTGTAAAAACGCATATCCGGGAATGATATAGTGATGCAGAATATCAGAGCCGCCACGAAGAAGCCGGTAAATATCACTGGCATTTTCCCATGTTTGATCGCCAGGTTTTCTATACAAAACACGACAAATTCCAGTTCATCCTCTGTTGTCAGCGCCATCGTTTTCATATGATCCATTTCTAAATTCTCCATCTGTTTGTCACGGCCTCACCTGCCCCGTCCCATAAATCACATACTTCGTGCTGGTCAGCTCCGCAAGCCCCATCGGCCCCCTCGCATGGAGCTTTTGCGTACTAATCCCAATCTCTGCCCCAAATCCAAACTCAAACCCGTCCGTAAACCGTGTACTGGCATTCACATAAACTGCCGCCGCATCCACTTCGTTCAAAAATTTCTCCGCATGGAAATAATCCTTTGTAATAATGGCGTCCGAATGCCCCGTATGGTAACGGTTGATATGTGCAATCGCCTCCTCGACAGAACCCACAGTTTTCGCCGAAATCTTATAATCCAAATATTCCGTCCCCCAGTCCGATTCCTCTGCAGGCACGACATTTGCCCCAGGCACAGATGCCTTTAAAACGGCCTCATCCCCGCGGATTTCCACATTTTTCTCCGCAAGCCGCTTTTCCAGTACAGGGACAAATTCCGCTGCTATTTTTTCATGGATTAAAAGCGATTCGCAGGCGTTGCAGACCCCGATCCGCTGTGTTTTGGCATTAAAAATAATCTCTGCCGCCATGTCAAAATCGGCGCTTTCGTCCACGTAAATAAAGCAGTTCCCCGTACCAGTTTCAATCACCGGGATCGTTGCGTTTTCCACCACGGTCCGGATTAAGCCCGCGCCGCCCCTTGGAATCAGCACGTCTACATATCCGTTCATATGCATAAATTCCCGCGCCGTCTCATGGCTGGTATCCGTAATCAGCGCAATCGCTTCCCCCGGCAGCCCCTGCTCTCCTAAAGCCTCTCGAATGCAGGAAACAATTGCCTGATTGGAATGGATCGCATCCTTTCCGCCGCGCAGTATGACAACATTTCCCGTTTTAAAGCACAGGCCGAAGGCATCCGCCGTCACGTTCGGGCGGGATTCGTAAATAATCCCGATTACACCAAGCGGCACGCGCTTTTTCCCGATCATCAGCCCGTTCGGGCGCTTTTTCATGGAAAGCACTTCCCCGATGGGATCCTCTAATCCCGCCACCTGCCGCAGCCCTTCGGCCATCTGTCCAATTCTGGCTTCCGAAAAAAGGAGGCGGTCTAATAGCCCTTCCGGCATCTGGTTCTTCCTGCCATTTTCCAAGTCGATAGAATTTGCTTCAATTAACTTTTCTTTACATGCCAGAAGCTTGTCAGCAGCCGCGCAAAGCGCATCGTTTTTCTGATTGGTGGAAAGCGCGGCAATCTGTTGCTTTACTTCCTTTGCCTGTTTACAGATTTCTAATAATTCCATTTGATAGCTCCTTTCTGTTCCTTCCATATCCTCTTGTATATCTGCTCCCATAAAAACAGCTTCCCATATTTTACCAGGTTCGCGGACAATGACGCACCACATCATCCGGCAAATACGAATACGCCTGTTTCCGTTGCCAAAGCCTGCATTTTCATATCATACCTTTCCGCGGGAATCCGTTCTTCCACCTGCATTTCATAAGCAATTCCCATGCGGTATAAATTCGGGCAGCGCGAAAAATAGCGGTCATAATACCCTTTTCCATACCCGTACCGGTTTCCCGTCCGGTCAAATACGCTGCCGGGAACCAGGCAGAACGCCCGTTCAAAACCGGCCTGTGCCAAACCAAAAACCGGTTCTTTGATGTTAAACGCCCCCGTCTGGAACGCCTGCAGCGACGGTACCCGGTAAAATTCCATGGTTTCACCGGATACCCGCGGAAAGGCCACGGGAATCGTCTCCGCAAGCAGCCATTCATATAACGCAAGCAAACTTACTTCCGATCCGTGCGGATAATATCCATAAACACCGCGCTGTAAAAACGCTTCCTTACGTTCCTTGGCATATGCCATTATATGCCCGCAAATCCTGCTGTCATACTGCATACGCCGTTCCTGCGGCAGCCCGTTCCGCTCCAAAAGCCCCTGCGCCCTAATTTGCCGTTTTGTTTCCATATTTTTCGCCCAGATTATAGATAGTTCCGTCCGGATTTTGCATATCTATGTTGTTCAGCTGTGATCGGACATTATTCCGGACATTCGCCACAAATTCCTTACGTAAGAGCGCCTGCTCCGTCCGTTCCGCTTCTGTCAGGCCCTCTGCCTTCGACTTGCGGTACAGCTCATTGATGCGATCGATTTTTTCCTGATTCATCCCAAATCCCTCTCTTTCCCTGTATCATTATACCCCTTAAACAGACTTCCTTACAATCCTTATTTCAAACACACCTTAAAACGTGCCCTCAATATAATCTCTGATATAAAAATCCTCATCATAATTGGAATGAAACAAAGTGCCCGTAAAATCCCCCTCAAAAATCTGATGCAGAATTCCCATATTTTTTGCATTTGCAATAATCATATCCGCCCCGGATTTTGTCGCAATCTTAGCTGCCGTCAGCTTTGTCGCCATCCCTCCGGTCCCCACGTCGCTTCCGGTCGATTCCTTTGCCATAAACAGATACCGCTCGTCAATCACATCCACCTCACGGATCAGCTCTGCATCCGGATTGGCCCTGGGATCGTCCGTATAAAGTCCGTCGATATCGGACAGCAGGATCAGTAAATCCGCCGAAACCAAAGCTGCAACGATTGCAGAAAGCGTATCATTGTCGCCAAACTGCATCTCATAGGTCGATATCGTATCATTCTCATTGACAATCGGAATGACTCCCAGGCGAAACAGCTCTTCAAACGTATTCTGCGCATTTTTCCGCGACACATTATCCAGCATTGTATTTTTTGTCATCAGCACCTGGCCGGCCATCTGATGGTATTCCGCAAACATCTTCTGATAGGTCATCATCAGCCTGGCCTGGCCGACTGCGGCACAGGCCTGTTTACGGGCGATGGTCTGCGGCCTCTTTTCCATGCCCATAAAGGTCCTTCCCACCGCAATCGCCCCGGAGCTCACCAGGCAAACGTCCATACCGCAGTTTTTCAGGTCGCAAAGCTCGCGTACCAGACGCTCTGCTTTTAAGAAATTCAGCTTTCCGGTTTCGGAATGCTGTAAAGAGGACGAACCAACCTTTACCACGATCCGTTTTTTGGGCCCCGGAAATCTTCGTATTTTTGTATCCATGTGTTCCTCCAAATCACGTTCTTATTCATCGGTATTCTGTATCACTGACTCTTTACTTTATCACATTTTTCAGAAAATTGCACCGAAAACTTTAAACTCCGGACAGATAATGATAATTCTTTTCATTTGCTGCCAAAAATACGGCTGAAATCACCACAGCAAAAATCTCTGCCGCTGTAACGGCCCACCAGATACCCTCTAAGCCCAGTATCACCGGCAAAAGCAGCACGGCTGCAGTCTGGAATACCAGTGTCCGTAAGAACGAAACTGCCGCCGAAACGGCTCCGTTATTCAGAGCGGTAAAAAACGACGAGGCAAACACATTGAGTCCATACAAAATAAAAGCAACGGCATAAATTTTTAAGGCCTGCTCTGTCAAAGCTACAAGCTCCGCATCATATCCTACAAACATTTCGGAAAGCGGCGATGCAAGCACCCAGGCGCAGAACAGCATGGCAATCCCCCCGCCAAGCATCATCACAACGCTCTTTTGCAGCATATTTTTCAGCTCCTTATGATTACCCGCCCCATAATGGTAGCTGATAATCGGAGCTGTCCCAATGGCATATCCCAGAAAAACAGCGGCAAAAATCATATGCGTATACATAACGACCCCATATGCCGCCACGCCGTTTTCCCCGGCATATTTCAGCAGCTGAAAATTATACAGGATACCGACCACAGAGGCCGAAATATTGGTCATGAGCTCTGATGAACCGTTCAAACACGCCTTAACCAGCGCCGGCAGCTCTAGCCTCGTCCGTTTCAGCCGAAGCAGACTGCCGTTCGGGCGCAGAAAATAAAACAAGGGCAGGACGCCTCCGATGCACTGTCCGATGACCGACGCCCATGCCGCGCCTGCCACGCCCCAGTGAAGCGCGCCGACAAATACCGCATCCAGTACGATATTGGCCAGCCCGGCCGCCACGGTAACCCAAAAGCCCAGCTGCGGCTTTTCTGCTGTAACAAAAAAGCTTTGGAATAAATACTGAAGCATATAAGCCGTATTTAAGGCGCTCATAATCCTGCCGTAGATCACGCAGTCCCCGATCATAGCCTCTGTAGCGCCCAGCATATAGGCAATCGGGCGTATAAAAAGAAAGCCTGCCACAGACAAAACCAGGCCTAAGATTACGGTAAGATACACCATCATTGTAAAATAGCGGTTTGCCGTTTCTGTCTTTCCCTCGCCCAGGGTTTTTCCCACCAGCGCACTGCCGCCGGTTCCAATCATAAATCCAAAGCAGCCGATAATCATCAGAAACGGCATAATCAGGTTAATCGCGGCAAACGCCGTCTTCCCTACGTAATTGGAAACAAAAAAACCATCTGCAATCACATACAAAGAGGTGCACAGCATCATTGCAATTGTCGGCATGCAAAAATAAAAAAGCTTCTTATAGGTAAAATGTTCCGATAACTGTATTTTCATGTTTGTTTTCCCCTTTCTGATTTTTATATATCCGTATTCTTACTGTTTCGTCTGCAAAATTTCCTCCATGTGCTCCTTTAATGTATCCGTAAGCTTATGAAACAACGTTAAAAACGTTTCCTGCTCCTCATCCGTCAAACTGCCCAGCGCACGAAGCTCTGCCAGAACAATCCGGTCAACGGTATGCTCACAGAGGGAGGTTCCTTTTGACGTCAGCAGAATCTGCTTGCTCCGGCGGTCGCTCCCGCAGGCCAGCTCGATCAGCCCGTCTGCCTCCATCTTTTTTAAGGCGGAATTGATGCTCTGCTTCGGCTGGTGCAGATGTGCGCATATCTCCCGCTGAACAGGTGCGGTATACCCTTCCCGCAGCAGATATAAAATCCAGAGGCTGCATTCGGAAAGCCCGACCTTTCTTGCTGCTTCCCGGTAAATATCCTCATTTTCCTTCATAATTCTATTGTATTCTGATAAATGGTTTGCTGTCTTATCTTTTTTCATATCACATTTTAACACCTCCATAAAACAACAGCCTGAATACGGATTTTTGTAGTATAATCCGTTTTCGGACTGTTGTCAAGCTTTTGTGAAAAGTAACGAACAGGGCAGCTTATCTGAGCTGTTCCATCCGCCCCATTGTATTATCCTGCGGATTATGCTACCATAAACAATAAATTTCATTTGAAAGGAAGGCTTTTTATGTCCACCCGTTTATTCACCATCACCCACAAGCCCTTCACCCCTCCTTTGGATCCCATGTATATCCCTCTGCACGTAGGCCGCGCTAATGCAGCGGATCTCAGCTTTTTGGGCGATCACACCGGCGATAATATTTCCGCCTTAAATCCCTTCTTCTGTGAACTGACCGGCATGTACTGGATCTGGAAGAACTACCGCACCGCCGGCAATATCGGCGTCTGCCACTACAGACGCTATCTGCTCAATGACAGCGGCGCTCTTTTTACAGAGCCGCAGCTTGACGCACTGCTTTTGCGCTATGATATGGTTACGACAAAGCTTCTAACACTCCCCTGCCCTTACCTCCAGGGCTTCGGGGAACAGCACCATACAAAGGATCTGCTGACAGCGGGCGACGTCCTGAAAGAAAAATATCCGTCGTACGCCGATACCTTTGATACGCTTGTACACGGTACCCACACCTACTTCGGGAATATTTTCGTCACCTCGAAGGAATGGTATGACCGTTACTGCACCTGGCTTTTTGATATTCTCTTTGAGGTACAGAGGCGTACGGATTTTACAGGATACAACGGCTACGAAAAACGCCTGTTCGGATTTTTATCGGAATTTCTGCAGACGGTGTTCATCCGCTTCCACAGGCTTAACGTCTTCGAATGCATGGTCGGCATGACCGGTGAAAAATACGAAACCAGAAGGCTAAAGAAACAGCTGGCTGCGCTTTTTGCCAACAGAAGCTACACCGAAGCCGGCAGCGTTTTTCTGGACTGCTATCAAAAACGGCCGGATGTCTTAATGGAGGCTTCGGACGTCACCGGAGAGCTTCGGCTTTGCATGCAGGTGATTTCAACCTGCAGCTTTGAGGATACGCTGTACCAAAGCTGCATATTGGACACACTCTGCGATTACAATAGCCTGATTACACATTTCCGCCGCCTGAATACCGCAGTATCTCACTTCGTAGCCGGTTCCCCCACAGACACGGATCGGTCGTTTTTAGCAAAAACCAGCTGCATCACACCGGCTTCCATTGACATTGCCTTAAAGCTCTTTTGTAAGGAACAGCAGCGCCGGGAAGAATTGTCCAAAGAAATCTGGAATATATGCCATTCCGCTCCCTAATGTCAGAATTTTCTATAATTTATTAATGTTATATCAGTTATAACGAATACTAATGAATATTTTTCTAATATTTGGTTGACAAAAGTCGATTTATGAGATATTATTAATTCAACAAATCGAACAGCAAAATCTAATAGAAAGAGAGGTATCCTCCATTGAAAACGTAACGATTTATCCCAGAAAGACCTCATAAAAAGGGCATCCATTCCACACCGTGTCATTCGGAAATGAGCTTGATACGGCGACCATGAAAAGCATATAAGCATCCAGACGGAGAATCAGACGCAGTATTCAGATATGGTTTCAGTCTAACCGGTTCATGGCAAACAAGAGAAAGAATCATTTCAAAAGCCCGGCAGTGGAAAATCAAGAAAAGGAGGGCAAACCAATGGACAGCATAATCTAAAAGCGGCATCAAATCAGGGAAATTTGATGCCGCTTTTCTTTTGCCTTTTTACCGGTCCGGTTCAGTCGATATATTCGCTATAGGCTGCTTTTTCCAGAAACATCTGACTTTTATCTCCATTGTACACCTTCCGGTAGGTCTGTACCAAAAGCCTGCCGCCCTTATGCCCCATGGTCTCCGTTTCCACTTCTACAAAGGAATCATCCGTCTTCGTCCCCCATATAGTCACCTCCAGCATGCCGTCCTGATAAGCCACATCCAGTCGAACCGGATATTTTTTAACATTGCAAAGCTTTAAATCCAACGCGTCCCAGGCAACGGCAGCATCGATACCCGCATCTATATAACGCGGGACATATTCATGCTCCCATCTTTCCTCAATTTTTAGATCCGCATACAGCGCAGCGGCAAAAATCGTGGAGGACACCTGGCAAATTCCGCCGCCATATGCCTGCACCAGCTTTCCGTTCTCCGTTGCATTGGCCAGGTGAAAGCCCGTTTCTGCCGTCTGCTCTCCCACCGTTTCATTGTAAGAGAACACATCGCCGTTCAAAAGAATCGCGCCGTTACACTTCTCTGCTGCAAGCCGGATATTCTCCCTGCGGCCAGCGGTTCCGCCTACCTGTGTGGTATAGGAGGCAAGCCGATCCCGAAACAGATGTGCCTTTAAATCCTCCGTCGTAATTTCCGGCTCCGTTCGCACAAGGTCAACCGTTACCATACTGCCCTCCCCGGCTGCCTCTAAGGCCCTGTACGCCGCTTCCTGGTCAAAGTCCACCCCTGTAACCGACGCTGTTATCCGATACCCGTTCTCCGGATCCAAAG
>CANDKL010000063.1 GCA_947385255.1 uncultured Roseburia sp.
TGATACAGCAGCTACTTTTTGATTTTCCCATCGTTCCATTCCCAGATGGCAACGGAAGAATGAGCCGATTGCTTACTCTGCTTCTTTTGTATAAGAATGGGTATCGTGTTGGTAAATATATAAGTATTGAGAGGCAGATTGAAAAAACAAAAGACAGGTATTATGATGTTCTAGAAACTTCAGATGTAGGGTGGCATGAGGAAAAAACGATCCGACACCATTTATACGTTATATGCTAACGGTCATTTTGGCTTGTTACACTAGGTTTGAGGAACGTGTAGGAATCATAGCGGAAAATGGAGATACCAGTAATGCTTATGATATTGTAAAAAAATATACAGAAGAAAAAGTCGGGAAATTTACAGGTGCAGAAGTTGTTGCACACTGTCCAAGCATAGGGAGATCATCAGTTCTAGCGGCATTAAAGAAACTGGTGGATGAAGGAATTATTATTCGGTATGGGAGTGGCAGAAGCACCTATTATGTAAAGGCTGACAGATCTTGGAATGCAAATAACAAAGTACATCAATAGAAATTTAAAGGATATAATACGTGTATTAATGGATGTATTGGAATCAGATCCAGAGTTTGAGTTAGATGGATTTTTCCCAAAATATCAGAGGTTATATAAAGCCTAAATACGAATATTTGTTATATGCAATATTAGCGTGGTGGGAAGATTGTGCAGATAGTGAAGATGATTTGATAATCAATTCGGTAGATGATCAGCTTAGGGATGCTTTGGATAATGAGAAAGGTAGAACTATTATGGATTAAGCGTTGCAAGAGAATTTACAATGGGTAATGAATTAAAAACAATAGATGGAGATTTTGCTCCAATAAATATAAGAAAAATTAGCGAAAGAAAAATATTAATGATTATTATTGAATATATTATGCCAGAAACTGGCAATAAAATGGAAGTGTATCATTTGATTTTTCAATTGAATGACAAGGAAAGAAAAGAAGTGGCAGCATTGGCAAGAAATGCCAAATAAGCCCCCAAGCAAAAGAAGATTATGACTCCATGAAGGAGAACCTCCGGTTAAAACGGGAGAATGAAGAATTACGAAAGAAGAAATCTATCACAACCATAATGGAGTAGACGGATACCGCAGTATGACGGCTTATCTGGAGCGCAAAGGGTACCGCTACAGCCAGACCACGATCCATAAGTATATGAACTGGAGCTGGGCCTGCATTCGATCGTTCGCCCTAAGAGACCAGGGACAAAGCCAGGGAAGCCCCATAAAATATTCGAAAAAGGCTGGGGGCAGGTTTTGTCAATGGCATAGCCGCACAGCGGTGCAAAGCACCATTGACAAAAGATGACAGCTCCGATAGACTCTGGACAACAATCCAATCAATTTTAGCCACAAATGTTACAAAAAAGCTTGATCACTACATTCTTATCAGGATAACATGTATGATACATCATATGAAATTTATGTTTGCCGGCAGGATGCCAGTAAGGCTTTTTCAGCAGTTCCCGGCAAATACATGATACAAATATCCCCTTGCTGCGTCACAGAGCCGGTAAAGAAGCGCGATGTCCGTCGCCTTACGCTCCGCCATGTGATACCGCGGAAAAAAGCGGGTGATATGGAGCGGGATATGCGGATCGACAGAAGCGATCCAAGCTGCTTCCTCCTCCATTTCCTGCACGCTGTCGTTTTCGTCCGGCACAATCAGAGTCGTAAGCTCTACACGGCACTTGCCGGCGGCTCTTTGAATAAAATCTTTTACTGCGGCAAGGCTTCCGCCCAGCTTTTGGTAGTAATCCTCCCGGAAACCTTTTAGATCAATATTCATGGCGTCAATCCAGGGAAGGACCTCGGCAAGCACGGTTGGAGAGGCGGTTCCGTTCGTAACCAGAACCGTATGCATTCCATGCTTTTTTATAAGCTTTGCCGTATCGCGTACATACTCCCAGCCGATCAGGGGTTCGTTATAGGTAAAGGCTATGCCGATATTGCCCTGCGCCCGGGTTTTTAGCGCAAGGTCTGTCAGCGTGGACGGATCTGCGTAGGAGGTTGGCGGAATGCTCTGGTATCCCATCGAAATCTCGTAGTTCTGGCAAAACGGACAGCGCAGATTGCATCCGTAGCTGCCCACGGATAATATCAGGCTGCCCGGATGAAACCGTTTTAGGGGCTTTTTTTCAATCGGATCAAGTGCCAGGCCTGTAATCTGCCCGTAGTTTTCGCACAGGATCGCTCCGCCCTGGTTCAACCGTACGCCGCAAATTCCGCGCTGTCCGGGCATCAGACGGCAGCGGTGCATACATGCTTCACAGGTTATCCGCATATTTTTTTTGTCCCTCCTTCATTAAAAATGCCTTACCACCTCAAACCGCTCCAGCTGTACGGGCTCGGAATCCGCGATGCCGGCCTTGCGTTTTGCAATTGCAATCTGCTCTGCAGGCGTATCCACACCGTCGAGGTTTGGCAGTAAAAGTCCGCGCCGCGTTCCGTTTGTTACAATGACGCCGTACCGCTTCGCATCCAGCTCCTTCTCGGATGCAATTGTCTCTGTGTCTCCCAGCACGTCTACGCTGATGGACAGCCATTTTAGCTCTTCCCTTTCAATGGGGGAAAATCTTGGATCCTCTGAGGCCGCGCTGACGGCATTTGCCATAATTTCTTCTGCAACCGACGTCTGTATGGCCTGGATCGTCCCGATACAGCCCCGCAGACTGCCGTCTTTTTTGATGGAAACAAAGACGCCCGCCCGTGTTTCATACAGCTCCTGTAAGAGATCGTCCGGCAGGCCGGGCCGCTTTCCGGTGCGGACAAAGGCTTCAATTGTCTGTCTGGCAAGTCGGACATAGGCATCCTCTCTGTCCCGGTTCGCTGCCAGGCGCTTTTGCTGTGCTTGTTCATAGATTGCCACAAAATCGTTTGCGGCGTCGTTTCCGGTTATTTCGCAGCCGCAGATGCCGTATCCCACGCCAAACGGCCCTTCGTAGGAATACCGCTTTGACGTAAATGCTTTTTTGTGCAGTGCGCCGGCCAGAATGGTAAAGGAGCGGTGGCCGCATTCACCGGCCTTTTCGCAAAAGCTCTCTGTGAAATCAAACAGCTCTTCCAAGGCGCCCCGTTCCATTACGTCCATAATGCGTCTGTCATATGCGGGCCCTTCCGGGCAATAGCCGTAAGGGCCTTCCTCTGAAAGCCGGTGTGACAAATCGCCGCTGGCGATGAGTACGACGCGTCTTCCCAGAGCTTCTGCCGTTTTCTGCACGCATGTCCCAAGCGCATAATGCGTTTTCAGAGGAAGCCCCGACAGGCCGATCCGTACAAGCTTATAATCGGTGTAATACTGGTTGAGAAAGAAAAGCGGAACCATTGTACCGTGGTCTAACCGGCGTTCCTGCTCTCCGAGCGTTCCGGCCGGGATTCCGTTTGTTTCTGCGGTTTTACAAAGCCTGTCTACAAAATCCGTATCGTAAACGGCGGACAGCTTTACCTGCGGGGCATAAAAGCTGCCAAAATCCCCGTCTGCTTTTTCTCCGGGAGAAATGTGAAAATAATCCGCATACATGGTCTGGTGCGGGGAGCATAAAACGATGGTCTGGGGACGAAGCTGTCCGATTTTTTTCGCAATGTCCCGGTAGGCGTTGATGGTCGCCGAAATCCTTTGTTCCTCGCCCTGTCCGACTGCAGGTACAATCAAGGGCGGGTGCGGGGTGATAAATGCTGCTTCTATTGACATAAGGGGTATCCTGCCTTTCTTGTTTTTTGTGGTAAATTTGTATGGTGGAGCGGTTCGGGAAATTAGAAGCTTCAGGGATAGGTGCGGCTCATATGGGCTGTTCCTATCCCTGTGCGAAGAGCTATCTATTTTCCGAAAGCGCTTACGATGTGTATTCGCTTGTAGTTCATAGTTTCTGAAATTATTTAATTTTTACTCGTTTACCCGCCCCCTTTGTTATTAGAAGCTTTTTATAACTGGCTTTTTGTTTTGCAGGAACCTTGATGACTGCTTTTTTATGGATTCCCTTAAATGCTTTTGCTCCAACGGATTTTTTTGTCAGGCTGCCCGTTTTAATAGTAATTGATTTCAAGCTGCTGCAGTTATAAAATGCCTGTTTGCCAATATAATTGACTTTTGATGGTATTGTAATTTTGGTTAGTTTGGTGCATTTTTCAAATGCTTTTGTGCCAATGGTAGTAATATTCTTGCCGATTTTAACAGATTTTAATTTTTTGCATCCGGCAAATGCATTGGCGGATATTCCGGTTACCGGATACGGAACACCAGATATTGTTACCGTTGACGGAATTACAGCATTTGTTGTTTTTTTATTTGACGGTCCTTTATACCAAATACTGCGTCCCTGGACGTCGACGATGTATACGGCGTTTGTTGCCGTATCTGTAAGTGTTTGTCCGGCGGAAGGCAGTTTTGTAAGAGAATCGTCTGGGTTTGTTGAGGTATTTGAATTATCTATGCTGCCTGAATCATCGGGAACGGTTTGATTTTGGTCTGTGCTCTGACCTGTTGCGGGGATTTCTTCGGTATCGGTTTTCGCATTACACCGCGAACAGTGGCGGCTCTTGCTTCCTGCTTCCGTACAGGTGGTTTCCTGATCCACCGTAAAATCAGCTTGATAATCATGGCCTAGCGCCGCAATTGTTTCGGCGGTCTTCTCTCCGCATACGGTATAGGTATTTTCTTTTTCGCCATCTTCTGTACAGCTTACATCTTTTGTGTTCCGGATTTCCGATTACATATTTTTGCCAATACCAACCATTTCCGTCGTATCCCAAAAACATACCATTGCCAATTCCTCCATAGTCAAAATAAAGTCCGGCGCGGCTATTACTGGAAGCTGAAAGCTGTATATATTCAAATTCAAAATGTCCGGCCTCTGTAAAGTCATAATTATAAGGTGTTTCGAATATCGCCGGGCAACTGGAAGTATAATCATTTGTCATACCATTTTCAGATCCCGCTTTTAAATGCAGGTATCCGTCATCTGTTATCTCACATATAGAACCCGTGCCTTTTACCGTTGTTTGTTCTTGTCGCCATTCTTCATAGATACCGTCTTCTGTTACAGATGCTATGCTTTCTTTTTGAATGCAATCAATCTCCCCAAATACTTCAATTGGCATTGTCGTTAAAAATACAGTAAATGCCAATAAAATACTGAAAAACCATTTACAATTTCTTTCTTTCATTTATATCTTCCCCCCTTATAATTTATAATAGTAAATTCTACCATAATTAAACTCTAAAAAAAAGCCTGTGCCGTAAAAATTGCACAACAATCGTTATTTCCGTCACACTCTAAAATCAGTTTGCTATTTTAAAGTTACTTTTCATGAAGTGGGGAAACTGTTTACAGCCGTTTTTACAGTCAACTATCTGACTTGGCGGATATCCCTGAACGGTTGTAAAATACCGCCGCCCGAAGTAAAGGAGAAAGCGTTCTTCCCAAAACCGTTCCTTGCTCCTTCATAAGTAGATCCAATTTCCAACTGAGGAGGGCAAAACTCATTCACCTTCCGGTTTGCGGCAAAAGCTTTTTTATAGTGCTTACACATACGCATATCACTGTCTTTATCTATGAGCATGAAAGTGGAGCCGGATAACAACCTTGCGAAAAGATGTGCAAGAAAGTTTAAACGGAAAGCTGCTCAGGTGAAGTGTAATGGAAAAACAGGCGTTAAAATATAATATAGGCATTGTCTGAAAAGGAAATGTATGCTACACTTCATTCATGGGAAACCATAGAGCCAAAGGCGGCTTTACCCCTCTTTTTTGCGGAGGGTTCAAGCAGCCCTCCAGATATCATACCCGGATGGGTGCGAAAGAAAGGAGGGCGATACAATGTATGTTACATATTAGGATTTAATCCAGATCGGTATACTCATTGTTGCCCTTGCGAATTTGATTTATCAGGTTTACAAGGGAAAAAAGAAATAGCCGCCACTACTACCAATAGTGACGGCTGACCTCATAAGAGGTTAAGCTGATTTTTTACTAGAGGGGTAGAGCCGCTTCTATGGCTTTCCCTTTTTCTGTGCTTAATATAGCACATCTAGCAGCAGGATTCAAGAGCCAAACACACGTTTATTGTGATGTGATTGTGAAAGCGTTACTTTTCACCGGATGGAGAAATTGGCTTTCCAGAAGCGATGCCCAGAGCAAAACTCCCTTTTTCAGTCCTCTGACACGCTCCCGCTCGTAAAAAACGCAGCGGTACTAAGCGCGTGCCAATTGCAGGCAATCTCACACGCTAAGGACCGGCTTTTTTAAAGGTCAGCGGACTTAAGCGTCGCTATCGAATCCCCCCAAAATACCACGCCAAGCACTTCCCCGTCCTTCCGTCCGCAGAACTAATTTTCCCGCCCGCTTGAAAACCACCCCGACAAGGAATATAATCAAAATCAAACCCCACCCAAAAAACACATACAGAATGGAGATACTATGAACCTGACAAATTTTTTAAAGCAGACAAAGTCCATCGCATCACAATACTCCGCCGCGCAGCTTGCCGCATTTATTCAGGATATCGGGCGGACTCTGCCGGAGTACAGCAGAGAAGATTTTTTAAAGCGGTTAAAAGCCGCAGGGAACCTTACAGAAAAAGCTGCGGCTTCCAAGGAAGCAGATACCTCCGGCTTTCAGGAAATGTACCTGCTTGTCCGGGAAAATCTGAAAACCATTGATTCACAGGAGATTGCGCTCAGCAGCAGTGTGAATACGGATTATGACTATGACAGCTATAACGACTGGTATGATGAGGAAGAAGAATTTTGTTATGAGGATAACGAAGGCATTACCGATATGCTTGAGGAGGCCTGTACGTTCATTCACACCTGTATGGACAGGGAAAGCTATCGGGAGGGCGATGAAATTGGCAGCCAGATGCTTTCCATGGAGATCTTATGCGTCAATGAATATGAAGACGAAGAGCTGTCGATTGCCGAACTGGCGGATCGCGGGCTTTTACAGTGCGATTTGAAGCAGGTGATCCTGGAAACGCCTATTGCGTGTATCATGCCGTATCGCCGGAAGACCGTCCGGAGGCGTTGTATTGGGTAATGACAAATGCCGGCGGCAAAGAAATCACCTTAGAGGCTGTTCTGCAGCATGGAGAGGAAGCGCTGCAGGATTTTCAGAAATTTCTGCCGCTCTGGATCCGATACCTTGGCGATAAGACGGGGCGGGATGCACAGCGCCTGATTCCGGAAGCAGTCGGTTTGCTCAATGACAGCTCCCAGTCCGCTAAATATGCAGAGAAATATGCCGCCGTCCATCCCGGATTATACTGGGCTCTGCTGACAAATGGGAACGGTCCGGATGGGGAGGATCGGGTTTCCATCGGAAAGGCGGCTATGAAGGCCATACCAAGGAAATACACAATCAGAAGCCGGATTGCTTTGAAAACGGCAGAGTATGCGATAGAAGCAAAGGCAGAGCCGTCTGTGCTAAAAGCCTGCTATTTTGCCGCGTATGAATCGGATACAACCGCGGTAAATTATATCCGTGCGCTGTTCCATGGATATGGAACGGAGCAGGACAGAGATGCGCTTCGAAAGGTGCTTTCTGCAAGCGCTGTAAACGAAAGGACGAATTTCTATTCTGCATTAGCCGGGAGCGGCCTGCGCTCGGAACAGGAGGAAAACAAACCGGACGGCAACAGGCTGTTTCTGCTCCGGTTTTTGGACGGACAGTTTTCGGAGGTGCTGACGGAAGGCTTGAATCAGACGAAAGCCTTAGGATGGAGCGGAACGTTTATGAAGCAGGGGATCGCATTGTTTTTACTGTACCTCTGCGAAGGAAGGTGGGCCGGGAAAGGAATGGATGCGATGGCCTCCGCCGTAAAAAAAGAGATGAATTTTTCCGCAGAAGAATATCGGAAGGGAATCTGTGAGAGCGGCGGTGAAAATGAGGATGAGTTGTTTTATGGCCTCTTTTCAAAATGGAAATCCATAACGCCGATGGAACCGGACATCAGGGCATGTGCCATAAAAAAGATCACAGCTCTGCTTGAGAGGCGGATCGAAGGAATCATGGAAGCAAACCGCAGGAACTATTATGGAGAATGCGCAGCATATATTGCCGCTCTGGGCGAGGTGCAGGAGTCCCTTGGAAAGGCAGGGGCAAAGCAAAGCCTTATGACCTCCTATAAATTCCGGTATCCCCGCAGAAGGGCATTTATAGAAGAACTGAGAAGGTACGGCTGGACAGACCAGAAGCGGAAATAAAGGAAAATTGCTTCTTTACGCCGAATTCAATTCAGGGTATAATAAACACATGATTTTGTACAGTTCCTTAGAAATGGAGAGGTGCCGGATGGCGAACTATGATTCAATCAGTCCGATCGTCAAATGGGTGGGCGGAAAAAGACAGCTGCTGCCGGAAATTATGCCCTTAATCAATCGAAAGTGCTCGACTTATGTCGAGCCGTTCGTGGGTGGAGGGGCCGTGTTTTTTGAGCTGCAGCCGAAAAAAGCGATTATTAACGATTACAACAGTGAATTGATTAACGTATATAAGGTAGTGAAAAATCAACCGGAGGAGTTGATTGCGCTGTTGAAAAAGCACAACAGCTGCAACGAGGAAGCCTATTTTTATACGGTACGCGCACTGGACCGTTCGGAGGAGTACCGCGTTATGACGGATGTGGAAAAGGCGGCCAGGATGATTTATCTGAACAAAACCTGCTACAACGGATTATACCGGGTGAATTCGGCGGGACAGTTTAACGCTCCCTATGGGAAGTACAAAAATCCCAACATTGTAAACGAAGCATCCATCCGGGCCATGGCGGATTATCTGCAGTCGGGAAAAATTACGATTCGGCAGGGCGACTATCGGGAGGTTTTAAAGGGCCTGCGCAAGGGCGCGTTTGTTTATCTGGATCCGCCCTACATGCCGATTTCTTCATCGTCCTCATTTACCGGATATACCGAAAACGGGTTTTCCTACGATCATCAGGTTGTTTTAAAGCAGGAATGCGACAAGCTGCGCAAAAAGGGGATTGCTTTTTTGCAGTCCAATTCCGACTGCCCCGAAATCCGGGAGCTGTACCGGGAATATGAAATTCGGACGGTACAGGCGAAGAGGAGCATTAACAGCAAGGCGAACCGAAGAGGAGAAATAAACGAGGTGTTGATCTGCTATGTCCCGGACGAAAAATAATAGGTCGGCGAACGATGCGTGGAAAGCATTGCTGGAGAAATATCACATTTTAGAGGAGATACAAAGGAACGGCTGTTTTTCCATCAAAGCGAGCCAGATCAAGGAATTTAAAGAACCGAGGCTGATGGCGAAGTGGGACAGTACCGACGCCCTGCCGGACGCCTTGCGGAAAAATAAAATTAATCTGCTGCCGGACAGCCGCAGCTCTTATGTGCTGAGCGATTTTCTTCTGTATGAGAAGATACCGGAATTGGACGAGCATGTGACGCAGATGGATCATGTGGCGATACCGGAGCTTGAGTCCATTGACGTCAATAATATCAGCTCGGAAGCGAATGCCATAAATGTACTGATGCTGTCCGGTATTTTAGACGATTTTCTGGGGACAGACAAAAATGTGGAGACGTTTCACGGGCGTATGGGAACCGGGGCATTTTCATTTGAGGTGGATACGGTCCGGGGGATCAAAAGAAGGGTTCATGTCAATCATGCGCAGTGCGAAATTGACGGCGGTTTCGAAAACAGTACGTCTGTTGTGATTATGGAGGCCAAAAATGTGGTGCATGAGGATTTCCATGTGCGCCAGCTGTATTATCCCTACCGGCTGTGGCGGGCCAGGGTGAAAAAGCCGATCCGCCTGGTGTTTTCAGTGTATTCCAACATGATTTACCGGATGTTCGAATATCGGTTTTCTAATCCGGAGGATTATTCTTCGATTGAGCTGGTTCGCTGTAAGAATTATTCGCTGCAGGATACCTCGATTACGATGGAGGAGCTGATTGCGGTCCGCAAGAGGACGGAGACGAAAACGGACGACAATATGGATCATACGAGGACGCCGTTTATTCAGGCGAATTCCATGGAGCGGATTATTTCTTTATTGGAAAATATGTATGAAAATCCGATGACGCCGCAGCAGGTGGCGGAGCTGATGGATTTTGATCTGCGGCAGTCGGACTATTATTATAATGCGGGGAAATATCTGGGCCTGTTTGAAAAGGAGGCGGAGGACAAACAGATTCTGATATCGCTTACGGCGCTGGGAGTCCGTGTGTTTCGTCTTGGTTATAAGAAACGTCAGCTAAAGCTGGTGGAGCTGATTTTGGAGCATCAGATTTTTGGGACGTTTTTTGACGGGCTGGCGGAAACCGGACAGCTGCCGGATAAGGGCGCGATTGCGGATGAAATGCGGCGGCTGCATGTGTGCAACGAAGGGCAGATTGTGCGAAGGGCAAGCTCGGTGTCGGGCTGGCTGAAATGGATTTTTAATCTGACAAAGCTGTAACGAATTCTTCTGTCAGGAGTTTGGCCGCGGGGGAATGCATAAAAATTTCTGTAACTGGAAATGGTAAGAAAAAAACGAACGGAGATTTTCTATGCAGCAAAACGACGCACAATATCAGAAAATGATAAAAACTCCTGTTCCAAGGCTGGTAATTTCCCTGGCGGTTCCGACGATGATTGGCATGCTGGTTACTTCTATTTATAATGTGGCGGATACGTATTTTGTATCCAGGCTTGGAACGAGCGCTTCCGGCGCGGTAGGAATTGTGTTTTCGCTGATGGCAGTGATCCAGGCGATTGGATTTATGGTAGGAATGGGTGCGGGGAGTGTCATTTCGCGCCTGCTTGGAGAGCAGGAAAGCGGGAGGGCACAGAAAATAGCGTCCTGTGCGCTTTTGACATCCATTGTGCTGGGAGCGGCCCTAAGTGCTCTGGGACTGTGGTTTTTAGAGGATTTGATGCTTTGGATGGGGGCGACAGAGACGATTTTGCCCTATGCGGCGGAGTATGCCAGGGCGATTTTGTATGTGGCTCCGGTGATGACGGCTTCCTTTGTATTGAATAATCTGCTGCGGGCAGAGGGGAAGACGAAGCTTTCTATGGTGGGGATTGCATGTGGGAGCTTACTGAATATCGGGCTGGATCCGCTTTTTATTTTTGTGTTCCAATGGGGAATTTGGGGGGCTGCCGTGGCAACGGCCGTCAGCCAGTGTATTGGCTGTGCGGTACTGTTTGTCTTTTTTTTGAGAAAAAAGACGATTATCCGGTTTTCTTTGAAAAATCTGTCGTTCGACGCTTCTATATATAAGGAGTTTCTCAGTAACGGAATGCCCTCGCTGTTTCGGCAGGGGCTCGCGGGCGTGGCTTCTGTGGCGCTAAACCACATGGCGGCATCTTATGGGGACGCGGCAGTGGCGGCGATGTCGATTGTCGGAAAGATTTTTATGATGCTGTTTTGCGTTTTAATCGGGCTTGGGCAGGGGTATCAGCCAGTGGCCGGGTACAATTACGGCGCGGGAGAATACGGCCGGGTGAGGAAGGCATACCGGTTTATGCTGTGCGTGGGAACGGTCGGGATGACGGTGCTTGGTGCCGGGTTGTTTTTGGGAGCGGGAGCGTTGCTGCGCCAGTTTGTGCCGGATGATAAAGAGGTAGCCGTGATCGGGACGGCGGCGCTTCGGATGCAGTGCGCGGCCATGCCGTTTCTGGCTCTTGGGATTGCCTGCAATATGACGTTTCAGGCTGTGGGAAGGTCGGTAAAGGCGACGCTGTTTGCTTCCTGCCGGCAGGGCTTCTTCTTTTTGCCGCTGCTGTATCTTCTGCCGCGAATGTTTGGCATAACAGGGATGGAGGCGGCGCAGCCGCTGGCGGATGTGGGGACGTTTTTGGTGTGTTTTCCCGCAATGCGGAAATTTTTCGGTCAGATGGAAGAAAAAAGTACATCCGCACTCTAATGTTTTACAGCACTTTATACGATATACTAGATACAGGTATCTCTAAATATTGGATGTAATTTTGCGCATTTTTTTGCGGTGGGCTACCTGATTTTGTAAGGAAAAAGGAGCGATCGATATGTACAGGGATGTAGCGAAGCGGGTTCTGGCGGTAATTCTTACTTTTTGTATGATTGGCACCATGCCGGATTTCACATTACTGGCAGAGGTGAACAGTGAGAATGGGCGTGCGGATGTAAGCTCTGAGGAAGAGCTTACCGTAATTGACGAAGACAGCGAGACATTAGAAGGGGCCGGACCAGAGGTGGAGGCATCTCTAGATACGGAAGAAAGTTCTGCTGATTCGGAAGAGACAGAGGATTTGGCGCAGACTGAGGATCTTAAGAAGGATGCAGAGGTCGAAGAGCCGGTGGATGGGCAGGAAACAGAAGCGGCTGACGTACAGCCGTTGGCAGAAGGATAGGCAGATGATCCGGGGACAACGCAGCAGATTTCTCTGCAGGATACACGGATTACCAAGCCGGTGTCGCTTCCCAACCAGATTTCGGGGAGTATTGTTCCGGATGCAGACGGGTTTGTCCAGAGCGCCATTTTAGGTTTGGAGCTTAAAGACGGCAATACGAGCCTGATGCAGATTACGGATAAGACTTCCG
>CANDKL010000064.1 GCA_947385255.1 uncultured Roseburia sp.
CCTTCCTCTCATAGTTCGTTACTATTCTGTCCTTATTCGATAGAAATATGCAATTTTTCCAATTGTTCTAACCGGCGTTTGTCTAAAATCAACTGCTGTAAGCCCGCCACATCTGCCGGATCCAAATGTACCAGCCGATCTTTTATGCCATTCTGCTTAATTTTTACAAGCGTCTCCTTCAGTGCCTTCTCCCGTTCCTCCTTTGTTTCAATATCATGTATATGCGCGTTGAACAAAGATGCGATTTCCTTCTGATCCTCCTCGCTTTCAAACATACTGATAATTTTGGCCGGATTCGCCGCTCCGGTTGTCTCCAGCTGTTCGTAAAGCGCTTTGGCCGTCCTGCGGTAAATTCCTTCCGTAAAATCCTCCGGCGCCGTGTACTGCTTTACGACAAAAAACAGCCCTGTATCCTCCGTCAGCCATGTGAGCAAAAGCTTCTGGGACTGCTTGATGCCGTCCTCCTTCTTTTTCCTCCCGTGAATGCCGGACCTTGGCTTCGGCCTGACCGAAACGCCTCCCCCTCTGATTGCCGCCGCATGCACAAGCTTCTTAAGCTCGTCAAAGCCTATTCTGTATTTTGCCGCAACAGCCTCAATATAATTATTCCGTTCCAGCTCCTCGGTAAATCCTAACAGCTTCTGCGCAATCGCATTGTAAAACGACGTTTTTCCCTCCGGATCTTCCAGATCGTATTCCCGCTCCAGCATGCGGATTTCAAATAAAAAGCTGTTTTCCGCCGCATCGATCCGCTCCTGATAGGCCATCTTTCCAAGCGCCTGAATCAATTCGTCCGGATCCTTATAGGGCTGCAGGGAAATAACCTTTACGGCAATTCCCACCTCCTTTAAAATCGGTATGGCCCGCAGCGCCGCCTTTATACCGGCTCCATCACTGTCATAGGATAAATAAACCTCCTTCGTATACCGCTTCAAAAGGCCCGCATGTCCCTCTGTCAGCGACGTCCCAAGAGATGCCACGGCATTGTCAAAGCCTGCCTGATGCAGCGCAATGACGTCCATATAGCCCTCGCAGAGCAAAATCGCAGGCTGCTTAGACGCCCTTGCAATGTGAAGCCCGTACAGGTTCCTGCTTTTGTCAAAAATCTTCGTCTCCGGAGAGTTTAAGTACTTGGGCTCTCCCTCTCCCATGACGCGCCCGCCGAAGCCAATCACCTTATTGCGGACGTCCATAATCGGAAACATCGCACGGTTCCAGAATCTGTCGCAGCCCCCTCTGCGCTCGTCATAGGAAACAAGGCCGCTTTCCCGCAGCAGCTCATCCTCATAGCCCCTCTGCCGCAGATAGCGGTAAAGGCTGTCGCTTGTCCGATCCGAATATCCCAGCCCAAATGCGCGCATCGTCTCCTCCGACAGGCCTCTTTTTTTAAAATATTCCATCGCCTGCTGCCCGCGCTCACTGCGCAGCAGCGAATAATAAAACCGCCCCGCCTCCCGGTTCACGTCCAGAAGGCACTGCTTGCGATCGGCCTCCATCTTCATCTGCGGAGAATACTCACGCTCCGGAAGCTTTACGCCGGCCCGCTCCGCTAAGACCTGCATCGCCTCTACAAAGCTGAAATTCTCATATTGCATCAAAAACGTAATTGCATTTCCGCCCGCTCCGCAGCCATAGCAGTAAAACATCTGTCTGGCAGGCGTTACCGAAAAGGACGGCGTCTTCTCATTGTGGAACGGGCAGAGCCCGAAATAGGTACTCCCCTTCTTTTGCAGCTTTACATAGCCGGAAATCAAATCCACAATATCATTTTTGGTCCGTACCTCTTCAATCAAATCCTCCGAATAAAAGGGCAAGCATCCTCCCTCCTTTATTTAAAAGCCGTCCACCTGCCATTTCTGGGGCATAAAATACTCCGAAAACTTGGCGACGGCATACTGATCCGTCATGCCGGATATGTAATCACAGACCACACGCTCCTTTGTCTCGCCCGCTTCCAGCATACGCAGATAGGTATCCGGTATCAGCTCCAAATGATCCATATAATAATTGTACAGCTGCTCTAACAGCCCCTCTGCCTTAACCTCCTCCCCCTTAGCGGCGGGATTCTGGTACACCGATTCAAACATAAAACGGCGCAGCCTGTGCATAGCGCTTTCCACATCCCGGCTCATACGGATGTCGTCTTTGCCGGCACTGTTTGTAATGATATCGTGTATCAGCGTATTCAGGCGCTCCCTTGTTGTGTTCCCCAGAACCGCGCACAGCTCCTTTGGAATATCCTCCTTCACCAGGATATGCGCACGGATTGCATCGTCAATATCATGGTTGATATAGGCGATTTTGTCGGAAAGACGGACAATTTTGCCCTCTAAGGTATGCGGCATGGTTCTGGTCTGATGATTTAATATGCCGTCCCGCACCTCCCAGGTCAGGTTCAGCCCTTCGCCGTCCTTCTCCAGCCGCTCTACAATCCGCACACTCTGTTCGTTATGACGGAATCCGTCCGCGCACAGGCGGTTCAGTACAGATTCCCCGGCATGGCCGAACGGCGTATGCCCCAAATCGTGCCCCAGCGCTATCGCTTCCACCAGATCCTCGTTCAGCCGCAGCGCCTTCGCGATTGTCCTGGCATTCTGCGACACCTCTAAGGTATGGGACATGCGGGTACGGTAATGATCGCCCTTGGGCGTCAAAAACACCTGCGTCTTATTCTTCAGCCGCCGAAATGACTTGCAATGCAGTATCCTGTCCCTGTCCCGCTGAAAAACCGGCCGTATGTCACAGGGCTCCTCCTCCTGCTCCCTTCCTCTGCTGCAGACACTGAGCATTGCAAAGGGGCTGAGCGTCTCCTGCTCTATCTTTTCAATGTTCTCACGGATTGTCAAATTCACCACCTCCTGCCGCTCCTACTCTATATCTACTGCACATGTTTCTTTTTTCCTTTTATTTTTACAAAATTTTTAAAAGGAACCAGTCATTCCCGGCTCCTCTTTTTACTTACTGTATTCTGTTTTAAACCGATCCGGTTGTAAAACGCCGCATCTCCTCTCCCAAACGCCCGGCTGCCTCCTCTGCTTCCTGAAAGCTGTCTGACATAGAACTCAGCCTTGCCGCCGCGTGCACGGATTTGTCCGCAATGTCTGCCGTCCTTTCGCTGCCCCTCTTCGCGGCCCCTCGGATATCGCCCAGAAAGTCTGAAATGGCGCCGGCCGAAGCCAGAAGCTCATCCGAGGTCGTCCCGAAGTCAGACGACAAAAAATTCATCTCTCCCGCATCGCTGTTATACGTATCCGCCAGGCGGACAAAATAATGGAACCCGGAAAAAACATCCCGGTCCACAAATTCTAACAGCCGCTTCGCTTCCTTCCGCAGGCCCACCAGAGCGGCTGTCACCTCGTCGCCTGCCCATTGGATATTCTCTGCGTATTTCTTGGACTGCTCCGCCAAATTGCGAATTTCCTCGACCATACCCGTATATTCCTTCCCGGCCCTGCCGGTCCGCGCAGCTTCAATCCCGGCATTTAACGACAGCATATTCATCTGCTCGGAAAGCTCCACCACAGACTCTGCCAGCACAGAAATCTGCTCCACAAGCTTAGCGTCATTTAAGGCCTTCATCAGGCCGTCTCTGATACTTTTCTTATGGACGCGGACGGCGTCGGATTTCTCCAGAGCCGTATCCTTGGCAAACAGCGCCCGCTCCCTGATATCCTTTGCCCATTCCGTACCCTCCCGCGCCCGCTCCGCAATATGCCGCGCGGATCCTTCAATATCGTCGGAGCAGCGTTTAATCCGATCGGCTGCCTCCTCCGTTTCCCTCATGGCAGCAGACAGCTCCTCTGCCGCCGTGAAAATCTCCTCCATCTCTTCATTCATGCCGCCGAAATGCGTCCGGACACCCTTCACCGATTTTGTAATGCCGTCCGTTTCACGCCTGGCACTGTCAATCAGGACTCCGACATTCTTCCGCATCTTCTCGACCGAACGCGCCAGATCCCCGAATTCCTCCTGCAGCCCCAGCATCGTATGGTCAGCCTCATGGCCGAGATCGCCGCCCGAAATCTTCTCCATCGCCCCTCCGATTGCATGCAGTGGCTCCACGGATCCGCGCAGGATACCGGACAGAAACAGAAATACAAACAGCAGATAGCACGCGCTGACAACCAGCAGCGGAAGCAGCTGTCCGGCCAGGGTGCGCACCGGCTCTCCTGCGGCCCGGCTCAGGGCAAACGCAGTATAAACAACGTCAAATAAAATAAACAGAAAAATACTTGTACCTAAAAAGTTCAGCTTTGTCCGTAGCTTTAGATTCTTCATGCCTTTCCTTCCTCAAACGTATCTTCATGATTTATATTGATGGTACTATATTTTTCGCGCTTTTTCAACAAAATTTTGTTATATTTCATGGGCTTAACCGGTTTCCCGTTACTTTTCACGGGGTGGGGAAATGTTTGTTGTAAGTATTTGGGTTTATTCGATAGACACGCTCAGATCCGCTCCCTCTTTCGCCTCTGGCACGCTTCCGCTCGTAAAAAACGCAACGGTACTAAGCGTGTGGCGGTTGCCTGCAACCTCCACGCGCTAAGGACCGGCGTTTTTTAAAGGCCGGCGGCGAAAGAGGGAGCGGATCTGAGCTGGAAATCGACAAAAACCAATTCATACAGCAAAAACATCCGGAGTCATTTTTTGTTGTGCAGCAGCTTTTTATGATCCGATGTCTGTAGCAACAGAGATACCTGAAAGCTTGTGAGATACAGTTCTTTGCAAGAGGGAGGCAGTATTTGCCGAAACCCAGCCCGGAGCAAAATTCCCTTAAGTCCACTGACCTTTCTGCTCTGGGCGTGGCTTTTGGATAAACCCTTTCCCCCCACCCCGTGAAAAGTAACATGCAACAGGTATGGGAAAGATATGCGAAAGGAATGACTGATTAACAATGTAAACAAAATAATATACAATAAAACAGAAGAAGGAAGGTGAAATTATGGCAACTGTACAAACGCAGATAAGAATAGAAGAAGATGTGAAAAAACAGGCTGTGGAGTTATTTAATCAACTTGGAATTGATATGTCCAGTGCGGTGAACATGTTTTTAAGACAGACGATTATGCGCGGCGGACTTCCTTTTAGCGTGGAACTTCCTAAATATAAGCAGGAAGTGATAGAAGCTATGGAAGAGGCAAGGCAAATTAGCAGAAACCCTAACACGAAGAGATATGGCAGTTTTGCGGAAGCGTTGGAGGACATTGATTGACACAGGTACGCATGCGGATATATTTGATGAATAGTTGACTATAAATACGAACAAAAAAGGAAACCTCATCATCTCAAGGTTTCCTTTTTCAATGCGGAAGATGGGACTTGAACCCACACGAGCGCATTGCTCACAAGATCCTTAGTCTTGCTCGTCTGCCAGTTCCGACACTTCCGCAAAACAGGCGTCTCTTTCATCAACGGCCTATTTATAATATCAAATCACAGACCGAATGTCAACAATTTTTTACAGAAAAAATTTTGAAAAATTATAAAATTAATCCTTGACATCCCATCCAAAAAAGTGTATTATAACTTTTGTCAGTTTTGTGCAGGAATGGCGGAATTGGCAGACGCGCAGGCTTCAGGTGCCTGTGGCAGCAATGTCGTGAGGGTTCAAGTCCCTTTTCCTGCATGATAGAAAAAGCTTTAAAGCATCGGTTTTCGGTGTTTTAAGGCTTTTCTTTTTTGAAATGCCTGTTTACTTTTGTTTACAGGGGAAACAATCTGAATCCGTGTGATTACTTTAACTATCTACTTACTGAGATCCCGAAGCCGCAGGCTGAACTGTTACCAACTGTTATGGGAAAAGTGCACACGATAATTCAATCAACTTTACACTTTCAAAATAATCCGTTATAATGATTCCAGAGCGTGTTTGAAAATTCATTCCTGCTGTCTGCACGCCCCACTTAGCGCGATATTTGCACCATCAGATTGAACATTAGCAGTTCAATCTACATGAATTCAGTCAACGGCGCTGTGTGCCAGTGGCACACGTTTAGCGCGGACCAGAGTGGAACGGAGATGCCCGCTACGCTTCCTTTTTTTGGTACAAATCTTCCACTAACAGGTCATACATATGGCAGAAAGCAATTTTCAAACACGCTCTAGTAAATATAAACTGCATCAATCAAAAAGAAAGAATAATCAAAACCAAATAACTCCTAAATCAAAGTGTAAAGCCGATTGGATTGCCAATAGCTTTACACTTTTTATTTAGGAGCTATTCCCACTATTTTACTGCAATTTTAATTGTAGCAGCTGTTTTTTTGTAATTTTTCTTTGCAGCTATCGTTACCTTAATTTTGTAAATACCTCTTGGAGTTCCTTTTTGCGGCGGGCCATGCATATGAAACTGCCGTTACGGCCCCGGCCTGCACGGAGCAGGGCTATACGACCCACGCTTGTACAGTATGCGGGCAAACGCAAAGAAAAAATACTTTGTCCGGATACGCACCTACCGGACCGTAAAAGGAAAGAAATATTATTCCGACTGGTCCAGGGTAAAAAATGTGACAACTAAAAAGTAGGCAAGGAGCAGCCCAGGACTGCCGCTTATCCGGCAGTCCTGGGCTGCTTTTTTTCAGAAACCGGAATTTGCATCCATTTGCTCCACCAGAATCTTAAGAAGCGTAATATGATACTCCTCGTCCTCTATAATCCGCGCCAGTACGGCATTGACATATCTGTCACCTATCATGCCAATATGCATTCTGTACTGCCGGATGGCTGCTTGTTCCGCCTCAATATCGGCAAGCAGCATTTTTCTGGCATGCTCCGGAATGGCTAAGTATTCCGGCGTCCACATCCTTCTCTTTCCATTCTGCCCATTTGCTATAAAATCCACATTTTTACCTAACAGACATATCAATTCCCCAAGCTTCTGCAAATGCATCATTTCCGCCATAGCAATCCCCAGCAGCGTTTTTGCGAGAGGACAATGCTCATAGGACAGGCGGTTCTCATTGTTGATATACTGCGCAATGGCAGACAGCTCGGAAACCGGCCCGCAGTAATCCACACTTAGCAGATTTGCATAGGCCAGATTTTTTTCCTCCACCCGAATCGGCGGATAGGGCAGATCCAGCATAATCGGCCTAAGACCTGCAAAGCTGCATGTATTCGTGAGAGAATGTATCGCTTCTCCTTCCATAAGCTTCCTTTCCGAATCTTTTCTTTAACATAGTATATTGCATTACGTTCGCAGCGTGCATGTTTTTTATCAGCAAAGCATGTAAAGATTTTCAAAAAATTTAATAGTTTCCTTAGGAAAGTTTCATATTCTATGCATTGAATTGTCAAAAACAGCCGCTATACTATAATATCATGAATAAAGAAAGAGGAAAAACAGGCTACAAATGACTATTTCGGAATACAACACATTGATACAGCCTTATTCGGACGCGCAGGATATCCTGCTTGCACGTCTAAATGTGCTTGAGCACAACCTGTACAACGAATCGGACGCCCATCCCATTCACAATATTCAGTATCGGATCAAACAGAAAGACAGCATTGAAAATAAGCTGCTGAAAAAGGAAAAAGAGCCCACTGTCATGAACGCAAAGGATTACCTGCAGGACATCGCCGGTGCGCGTGTCATCTGCTACTTTACTAGGGACATTTACAGTCTGGCGGATACGCTGAAATTTCAGTCGGATTTAATCGTGATCCGGGAGCGCGACTACATAAAATATCCCAAGCCAAACGGCTACCGCAGCTATCATATTATCGTGGGCGTACCGGTATACTGCTTGGACGGCATGGAGTATTTCCCGGTGGAGATTCAGTTCCGGACGCTTTCCATGGACTTCTGGGCCAGCATGGAGCACCGCATCCTTTACAAGACAAAACGGGACAACAGGGAAGAGATCGCAGCGCAGTTGGAATCCTATGCTGCTACACTCGTAGAAATCGAGAACGAATTTTCCAAATATGCAGGCGGATAGACGCTAAGAATGCTGATGCAAAGCAAATGATGGCCTTGGGTATTTGGGGGTGATTTGATAAAGTTCACCGCTGCCATTCTTAATATCAATCATTGGAAAGCCTGACAGGAAAATGTGTACTACACTCCTCTCATAAAATGCCATAGAGCCAAAGGCGGCTTTACCCCTCTTGTTTTTTGCGGAGGGTTCAAGCGGCCCTCCAGATATCATACCCGGATAGGTGCGAAAGAAAGAAGAGCGATGCAATGTATGTTACATATCAGGATTTAATCCAGATTGGAATACTCATAGCTGCCCCTGCTAATTTGTTTTATCAGATTTACAAGGGAAAAAAGAAATAGCCGCCACCATTCGCAGTAGCGACGGCATACCTCGTATGAGGTAAAATTTGTCATAATGTGGGTAAAGCCGCTTCTATGGCTTTCCCTTTATATGTATGATATAGCACAACCAAGAGTAAAACACAACAAATATTTATGTTCTCGTCAATATATGAAAATCTCATTTCTCGGCATATTCAGTAAATAATGACCACGCATATCTAAATCCTAACCTAAATAACACTTCCCAATTCGTTTATTTGTACCCACTGACTGGTTTTTCATTCCACAGCTTATAAATATTCATGGAATGTATATTTCTACTTTTATTGTCAAATATAAATTATAAAACTAATATATGCTACCTTTTCTTTTTTACTGGATGTCGTATTACTGTCTTTAACTTGTTAATATCACACTTTCGAGGATCGCTCAAATAAATTTCATGATGAAACCTTCTATCTGTTATATCTAATTCATATCCGTTATTTTTCATATATTCGTGCATTAAATTTAATCTTGTGAGTGCCTTTGTAACTCATTTTTATCGTATATGCTACTCCATATAGTAAACCTATTGTACTTTTATATTCTCCGTTTTCTTCATTAGGATTTCCGATTCCCCTAATTGCTATATAATTCATTTGGGGGATTTCAATAATATTAGGTTTATTTTTGGGCATATAAAATTCTTTGTATTCTTTTTTGAAATCAAATGCCATAACAATAATCTCCTTTTCCATTTTTTACATTCTAAGATATTTAACTGCATATTTTAAAGCACACGCACCCTACTCAAAAATATATATTTATGCACGCATTTTTTTAGACACAAATAGACGAACTGGGACAATAACAATTTATCACGATTGCGTTGGATGAGATAATTCACACGCCCGCTACGGACAAAAGCTAGTGGGAGTTTTACTATATTAGTGGCACCGGTTTGAGATTTCTCCCTCCCCCTCCGCTGAGTACTGCCGCTGTGGTGCCGATCTTTGAGAAAACTCACTTGTTAGGGGCAGGGATTTATTGATAATTTGCAACGTTTTGTACTCTATTTCTCAACAAAAGCCACTGTACTGTCTAAAGCATCCCTGATTATTCTTTCCAGATACTCTTATAAAAATTTCTCCAATCAAATTTTAAGCTATTTATAGTATATCATATTTTTGCCGTAATACTATATCCTGGGCAGCCCATTTCTCCCTAGAGCGTGTTTGAAAATTGCTGACTGATGGTTTTTAGATACACCTTCTTCCTCCACCCACTATCATCTCAGTAGAGACAGCGAAGGGGGAAACCGAAGTAGCGAGCGAGTTAATTGGACAGATTGACGTCAGTAGGATTCATGCCTAAGTTGTAGGCGCTGGCAGGCCCCGCCTTGCCGAACCGTTCGCTATGCTGGTAGAGCCAATCAAAGGCGAGCTGGCACAGCTAAACTCTGCTGTAGACAACGAAGAAGTCCATGAGCACTTGCTCATGGACTTCTTATCCTCAATACCCAACCGTTTATCAAAATTTTTTGCAAAGGTTGGAGTAATATCTTTCTAGTGGAGCATACGGGGCTCGAACCCGTGGCCTCCACACTGCCAGTGTGGCGCGCTCCCAGCTGCGCCAATGCCCCATGAAAGTATTATAACACAGCTCTTACAAAATGGGAACCAAAAATTTCAAAATTTTTAAAAAATCAGGACGCTGGAATTACATTTCACGGGATGGGGAAATTGTTTTTCCAAAAGCGATGCCCAGAGCTGCGGCAAAGCGCATACTTTAGATATTTTATGCGGGCTTCTTGACTGCACCCCGAATGATGTGATTGAATTTCTCCCAGATTCTAAACCGGAAGCATAAAAAATTCTCCCACCATAATGCCCGCCTCATTTGTCTGCCTTTATCCTAAAGGATTATCTGTTTGTGTCCGCGCTCTCTATACTTTTTCGGACATTATCCAGCAATTCCGGCCTCCCTATCAGTTCAAGCGCATAATTAAATCCATACATAAATCCCTGCCTTTCATTAAAATATGCAATATCATACAAAATCGCCTCCAGTTCACGTTCCTTCAAATACTGATTACCCTGAAAAATATTTTTTTCTGCATACTCCCAAAATTTCTTGTCCGCCTCCCTTGTTTCCGAAAGGTCAGCATACCCATCGATCAATTGATCTATATGGCTATAAATCTTATCAAGCGTTTTTTCATTTTTCATTTCTATACTCCTTTTCATGCCCCATTCATTTCTTACAGATCCCAGCACTGCCAATATCCCATACTTGTATAAAACATTATAGTGGAATATTCCATCATATGCAAGTCGATTCCTGCACACCATAATAATTAGGGAGAGGAAGGAGGACTGCAATGATAAGCTACGCGCCCCTATGGGAAACAATGAAGCGAAAAAACATATCAACCTACACGCTGATATACAAAATGGGCTTTGATGCGCATACGTTAAGTGATATGAAACACAATAAAAGCGTTACGGCGCATACTTTAGATATTTTATGCGGGCTTCTTGACTGCACCCCAAATGATGTGATTGAATTTCTCCCAGATTCTAAACCGGAAACATAAAAAAATTTCTCCCGCCAAAATGACCGCCTCATTTGTCTGCCATTATCTTAAAGAATTTTCTGTTAAATAAACACCATATATCAAACAGTACGCTCCACCGCTTAAAACATAATAAAGACGTATCAACCAAAACTCTGAATGACCTATGCAGAATCCTACACTGCCAGATGCAGGACATTATACGCTATGTCCCTTCCGACAGCGACCAGCCATTATAGCATTGCCCCTTTTCATAACAGAAAAAATGAAAACAATAATCTCTATAACTGATTTTGCACTTATAAAAAAGGTATATAAATCCCTCCAGGAGGTTTTCAGACGGGAAAAGCCTGCTAAGATAAAAGTTGAAATCTCTGGTACTGACACCGTTCTGGATACCCCGGCAGCAGGATAAGAGCAGGATAAAGGCTGGCTATGCATCTGTTCTGCCATATCTTATTTAAGGCATAAGCAGGAGCTCAAAAGAGCCCCTGCTTATGATACCCTATCTTTCGCACCCATCCGGGTATGATATCTGGAGGACTGTTATACCCTCCGCAAAATACAAGAGGGGTAAAGCCACCTTTGGTCATTCATTTCTTACAGATCCCAGCACTGCCAATATGAAAACTTTCATCGGCATAGCCAATTACTTCCGGCAAACGTCCAATAGCCCCTTTTAGCATATTCGTTTTTGCGAAGATATTCAAGTATTTTAATATCTTCTATCTTATGATTGACACTATAAAAAAGGAGCAACCGGATATGATTGATTATTCCCCATTCTGGAAAACATTGGAAACATCCAGCGAAAACTGGTACACACTGACAAATAAGCACCATATATCAAACAGTACGCTCCACCGTTTAAAACATAATAAAGACGTATCGACCAAAACCCTGAATGACTTATGCAGAATCCTAAACTGCCAGATGCAGGACATTATACGCTATGTCCCTTCCGACAGCGACCAACCATTATAGTATTGACCCCTTTTCATAACAGAAAAAATGTAATATATTATAGCTGATTTTGCACCTATAAAAAATGTTACGTGGAGGATGATAAAAATGATTGACTATTCGCCACTTTGGAAAACTATGGATGAAAAGGGAATCTCCCAATATTTTCTTATTCAACATGGGATTGCAGGCAAGACAATTTACAACATGAAAAGGAACTGCTACATCTCAACTGCTACGGTCGAAAAGCTTTGCAAAATTATTAAATGTACGCCAAACGATATTTTTAAATTTACCGATCAGGAATAACTATAGATTAGCCAAACCCTTTCATATCATGGATAGCTGCGGAAATATGTCTATGCACATTGCCGGCATTGAAAAATTTCAAAAAACAAGGGATTCCAGCCCCAATCCCAGCTGAAATCCCTTGTTTTTATCATACTGCTTTAGAGCGTGTTTGAAAATTCATTCCTGCCATCTGCACGCCCCACTTAGGCGGTATATTTGCACCAAAATCGGTCGACGTAGCCCGCTACGCCTCCTTCTTTTGGCACAAATCTCCCACTAAGTGGGTCATACATCTGGCAGAAAGCAATTTTCAAACACGCTCTA
>CANDKL010000065.1 GCA_947385255.1 uncultured Roseburia sp.
CAGATCGATTGACGAAATTAATGTACAGCTGATTATGGAACGGCTTGGCGGCGGCGGTCATTTGAATGTAGCAGGGGCGCAGCTGACCAATTGTACTTTGACGGAGGCCAAGCGTATTCTGCAGAGCACCATAGAAAAAATGCTGGAGGAAGGAGCAATAGAAATATGAAAGTAATTTTATTGGAGGATGTAAAATCATTAGGCAAAAAGGGAGAAATTGTAGGGACCAGCGATTCCTATGCCAGAAATGTCCTGTTTGCTAAAAAGCTTGCACTGGAAGCAAACAATAAAAATCTGAATGATTTAAAATTGAAAAAGAAGCATGAGGAAAAGGTAGAAGCAGAAAATTTAGAGGCGGCAAAGGAACTGGCGAAAAGGCTTGAGGATTTGAAGGTAGAGCTTACGATAAAAACCGGAAAGGGCGGTAAAGCATTCGGATCTGTTTCGACGAAGGAAATTTCCGCCGCTGCAAAGGAGCAGCTTCATTTGGAGCTGGACAAAAAGAAAATGCTTCTTGACGAGCCGATCAAAAGCCTTGGCGTGCATGAGGTTCAGATTCGCCTTCATCCAAAGGTAACCGGCGTTTTAAGAGTACAGGTGAATGCAGAATAAACGAGGGAGAAGATCTTCATGGAGGAAGCTTTGATAAAACGGATTATGCCCAACAGCCAGGAGGCTGAACAGTCCGTCATAGGTTCAATGATTATGGATAAGGATGCAATTGTGACAGCAATGGAAATGCTGTCGCAGGAGGATTTTTATTATCAGCAGTACGGTATTCTGTTTCTGGCAATGACAGAGCTGTACAATGCCGGAGGAACGGTAGACCTTATCACGCTGCAGAATAAATTAAAATCTATGGACGTTCCTCCTGAGGTCAGCAGCCTGGAATTTGTTAGAGATTTAATTACCGGCGTGCAGACCTCCGCTAATATCAAGGCCTATGCTCAGATTGTAAAAGACAAGGCTACCATGCGCCGCCTTATCAAGGTTACGGATGAGATCGCAAACCAATGCTATGCAGGACAGAAGGAACTGGAGGATATTCTTGCAGATACGGAAAAGAATATTTTTCATTTGCTGCAGAGCCGCGGCGGTGGCGATTTTGTTCCGATTAAGGAAATTGTATTAAATGTTCTGGAAAAAATTGAGCAAGCCTCAAAGGCTCAGGGGAATGTGACCGGGATACCAACCGGATTTTATGATCTGGATCGGATGATGTCCGGCCTGCAGCCCTCTGATTTTATTTTGGTGGCAGCCCGTCCCTCTATGGGAAAGACTGCTTTTGTATTAAACATCGCACAGTATGTTGCGTTTCATGAAAATATGTGTACGGCGATTTTCAGTCTGGAGATGTCCAAGGAACAGCTGGTAAACCGCCTGTTTGCTTTAGAAGCGCGTGTAGACGCCCAGCTTCTGCGTACCGGAAATTTAAATGATACAGATTGGGCAAAGCTGATTGAGGGAGCGGGCGTGATTGGGAAATCCCGTCTTCTGATCGACGATACGCCGGGTATTTCGGTTTCAGAGCTGCGCAGCAAATGCAGGAAATTTAAGCTGGAGTACGATCTCAAATTAATTATCATTGACTATTTGCAGCTGATGAACGGAAACGGCAGGTTTGATTCCAGGCAGCAGGAGATTTCTGAAATTTCCAGATCGTTAAAGGGCCTTGCAAGAGAACTGAATGTACCGGTAATTGCGCTTTCCCAGCTCAGCCGGGCGCCGGAGCTGCGTACGGAGCACAGGCCCATATTGTCTGACTTAAGGGAATCGGGGGCAATTGAGCAGGATGCAGATGTTGTCATGTTTATTTATCGTGACGATTACTACAATAAAGATGCCGATCCAAAGAATATTGCTGAGATTAGTATTGCAAAGCAGAGAAACGGTCCGATTGGGACGGTAAATCTGGTGTGGCTGCCTCAGTATACCAAATTTGGAAATATGGAAAAATAATGCTGTCGAAACTGCCCGACCAAAATTCATTGCGAATTGTTCTATTCTCTTTTATAATGAATAGAGAGGAAGGAGGCAGTTCATTTGGACAAGCTACGTTATATGATTTCTGATGCCGCAAATCTGGTCAATGTAGAGGCACACGTATTGCGTTACTGGGAGGAGGAGTTGGAGCTTGCTATTCCCCGCAATGAAATGGGGCATCGTTATTATACCAAAGAGAACATACAGCAATTCCTTAAGATAAAAGAGCTAAAAGAACAGGGATATCAGCTAAAGGCGATAAAAATGGTGGTTCACAGCGGAACGAATCCGGAGGAGGCTGCTACACTTACAACCGGGGCTATGATTGAAAAAACCTCATCCAATCAGCCGGCAGGTACACTAAGCCAAAGTGTAAGCTATTCTTCTGCGGAGGACAAGATGGCACAGTTTCGGATACTGATGAGCGGAATCGTAAAGGAAGCCTTAGAGGAAAATAATCAGGCGCTTGGCAAAGAGGTCGGAGAAAATGTCGGAGACCGTGTCCTAAAAGAGATGAATTATCTGATGCGCGAGCAGGATGAACAGGAGGAGGAGCGTTTCCGCAAGCTGGATGAGGCGATTAGAGAGCTCCATGGTAAGAAATTAAAGGGGAGCAGGAAAAAGGAATCGCGCCGTCTGTTTGCCAAGAAGGAAGTACCTACATAAGACTGGAAAGCAAAGAACAAAAAACTGCCGCACTTTACAGTACGGCAGTTTTTGTATGTACTCTTCCGGTCTGTTTCCTGTCGGAATCAGCCCTGCTCAATTGCTCCTGTAGGACAGGCACCAGCACAGGTACCGCAGTCTACACAGGAACCGGCATCGATCTGATACTTACCGTCGCCTGCAGAAATAGCGCCTACCGGGCATTCTCCTTCGCAGGTACCGCAGCTTACACAGGAATCTGTAATTACATATGCCATTGTTCAATCCTCCTTATGTATTTCAATAAATTCAGCTGTCAGCAGCTTAGAAATATTTTAATACAAAAGATCGGTGAATACAAGTACCGAATTCGTTTTTTTGCAAAAACATAATGGAATCAATTGCATAAAACCCGGAATCGTATTATAATATCCAGGTCAGGCACGATGAATGATATGCCATAAAACGGTAAATACTGATAGGTAAAAAGGAGGAATCACATATGGCACAGGTTACAAAATCGACGATGATCGGCGAGCTGCTCCAGATTGATGCAAATATTGCACCGGTTCTTTTGAATATAGGAATGCACTGCCTTGGCTGTCCGTCTTCCCAAATGGAGACAATTGAGGAAGCGGCCATGGTACATGGCATTGAGCCGGATGTGCTGGTTAATGAGATTAATCAGTTCCTGGAAAAGGATTTGGCATAAAATTTTCCATGAAAAAGGAGTCCTGGGTGATTGGACTCCTTTTTACGTGCTCTATAATGATGCAAATGCCTGTAAAGCGTTGTGATGACAGAGAATCTTGTGATGCTCTGTAAAGTATGCCTCCGTAGCGGCTGTAATCACTCCCTGGTGTGCATATTCCGACAGAATATTGCAGACCTTATTGAAGATTTCCGGTGAAAGGCTGCTTTTGTGAATGATTAAGTAGTAGGTGCGGCTGGATTCATCCTTAAACAGGGAATTGTCGCCCTCATAAAAGCCCTTGAGTATATGCGAAAGCCTTATCATATCAGTCAGACTATGGAAGATAAACATTTTTGTCAAATCAATCGGAATGCTGACATCATTCTCAGAAGAATCCTGCATCGTGTCCTTTAAGGATACAAAGCTGTTGAACGGAACCTCCTTTTCTTCTGTAATTTTCTTATATAAATCTAAAATATCATCTGCACCCTCCGAAAAGCCTTCCTGCATCTCATCCTCGGAATACATGTCGTATTCCTCGGGGATATCGGAAAATTTGGAAAAGCGGGTATCCAGCTCGTCCGGATATTCTACCTTCGTAATATTCAAAATCATCGAACCCGATGCAGTGGGTATGGCTTCTATCATAACGGGAATATCATCCAGTTCAAAACCAAATTCATAATTCGCCTGCTGCATCATATCCTGAAACAGCATCTTCGCCTTTTCGGTTCCGTAAGCAAGCTCACTGAGCTTTAAATGACGGCTGGCAAGATCCTGCTGGGTCAATGTGCAGCGAATCTGATGTTCGTTTACTTTTTCAATTTTCATATTTTCACTTCCTTATCTGAAAAATAGTGTAAACCTCATCTTATTATAATCAAAGTATCCCAATCTGTAAAGATAGGATTGCTATTAAATATCTATAAAATATCTAAAACAGATCTTAAATATGAAAATATCCCTTGAATGTATGAAAAAAGTGTGGTATAAAAGAATGCGAGAGATGCTTTTTCCGATAAAAATAAGGAAGGAGCGATGAAAATTCAAGGAACTATTCTGTCGGGCCGATATCAGATTCTTTCAGAGATTGGAAGAGGAAGCGGCAGTATCGTATATCTGGCCAGGCATCAAAAGCTGGAGGAATACCGTGCAGTGAAGTGTATTTTAAAAGAGCCGGATTCCATCTGGAGGATTCGGGAGGCAGATATCCTGAATCATCTGAATCATCCGAGAATTCCACGCATTTACGATATGGAAGAGGATCATGAAGCCTTTTACCTTGTGGAGGAATACGCCGAGGGTGAATCTTTAGAAGCGAAAATGCTTCAATCATCATTTATTACCCTGGAATTTATTGTTCAGATTATAAAAGAGACGGCAGAGGTTTTACACTATCTGCATCATTTAAAGCCAAATCCCATGATATATCAGGATCTAAAGCCGGAGCATATCATTGTGGGAACGAAAGGCGTTAAGCTGATTGATTTTGGCATAGCCTTATATCTGGACGAAGCGGGGAATAAATTTCAAAATTATGGGACTCCCAGATTCTGTGCGCCGGAAAAATTAAAAGAGGCAAAAATCAGCATACAAACAGATATTTACAGCATTGGAAGGCTGTTGGAGGAGCTGATTTACACAGAGGGAAACGACAAGTCCCAGTGTCTTATGCATGTAGCAAGAAAAGCCGTGAATGCCGATTTATCCGAGCGTTATACATCGGTGGAGGAGCTTTTATCGGATTTAACCTCGCATATGCAGTCCAGTCAATATTCAATTTATCAAGGGCATCTCTTAACAAAAATCGTTGCAGCCGGCAGTCAGCCGCACATAGGAACAACTCATCTTTCTGTTTCATTTACCCAATATTTCAATCAGCACAATACACTGGCAGTATACCGGGAAAAGGATACGAGCAATAATATGCGAACGGCAATTAAAAATGGCAGATTCGCAGAGGACAGCGGACTTTACCGCAGAAACGGTTTTTTCGGGATGCCTGATTATGGAGAGGGCGTAAGGGCCGATGTGCCGGAGCGTGCCATCGAAATTTCGGATTATGGTACGGATCTTGACGGAGCCCTGTCGGAGGAGTTTGATATGCTTCTTCTGATGATTGGAAGCAGGGAATGGGAAATGGCATATGCCGATTTGGCTTTTGAAAGGCTGAAGGGAACGAAGGGGCTTGCGATTATAGCAAATTATGGAAGCAGCCGGCAGGCAAAGCAGTATAGGAAACGATATGGTCAGGCTGTATACTGCTTTCCGCTGGATTTCAATCCCTTTTATATGACAAAGGAAAAGGAGCGTTTTTTTGAAGGATTGCTGGAAAAGGAAGGAAAACAAAGTAACAAGCATTGGAATTGCCGGATCGATCCGCGGAGGTGGAGCAACGCACTTGTCTGTGGCGTTGGCAAATTATGCAGCAAGCGGACTCGGTGAAAGGACAGCCTGCCTGGAATTGGGCGGGCATGGAGAGCTGGCGCATTGGAAGGCGGTAAATGCAAAGGGATATTTTACGGATAAACGGATTCACTATTATCCTGATTTCAAAAAAGAGCAGATTCCTACGTTGATGAACAGTGGATACGAAAAAATCATTATGGATTTTGGCGACGCATATAAAAGCTGTCAGGGGGAACTGCTTCGGTGTGACAGGAAAATTGTGCTGCTTAGCTTAAATTCCTGGCAGAAATTCGCCGCAGAAAAAATGCTGGAACAGATACAGAGTGAGGAGTGGGGAAACGCAGAGCCCATCTATGCGAGTGTGCATGCAGTGAAGGCTGTAAAAAGGGCGATCGAACGGGAGTATCAGATATTGGTAACAGAACTGCCCATTCTCCCCGATCCTGCCTGTATCAGCCGGAAGGAATTTTCCTATTTCGATCTTTTGCTCGGACGCGATGCTGCAAATCACAAAAAGAAAAAACTCTGAACCCTAAAAGGAAGTATAGTTTTTCACAAAAACGCATTTGTACATTCCCAGGGCAGGGCTAGGGAGCAGAATTATGGAGGTTTTTCAGAAAATGCAGCTGTTCGTAGAGCTGCAGAAAATTGAACAAAGAGGGATTACGCTGTGGCTGGAAGGACTGCCCAGTAATTCCTACGGAATCACGGATGCTGTATTTGTCAATGAAAATGACTCATACATGCGGGATTATATTTACGACGAGGGGGTGTTGAAGGAACTGCGCTTTGATAAAGTAAAATTGTAACCAATTATTTTAGGGATTTCAAATCATGATTCTGATTCAGGCTCCTCAATGCCGAAAAAGAATAGAAGGATAAAAAGATAAAAGACAAAAACCAAAGGCCCCGTGCGATCCTGCATGGGGCTTTTTTATTTCTTCCGGAAAACCTTTGAATCTTTCCGGCGGTGTGCTATAATGTGCATGAAAATGATTTTACCAAAGGAGGAAATCCGAAAAATGGACAAACGGCGCGTGCAGCAAACCCTGATCCTGGCGGCAGGGATCATTGTTGCTGTATTTTTGATAGCTGTAGCAGGAAAGCTGATCAGTAAATATACACCAACCAAGGAAGAAAAGGATTTGTACGAATATTATGGACTGGAGGATAGAGAAAAGGCTGCAATTGTTTTGAATCATGAGATTTTAACGCAGCAGGCGGTCTTGAAGGACGGAATGCTGTATTTGGATTACGATACGGTGCGGGAGCTGTTTAATGACCGGTTTTACTGGGACGGAAATGAAAACCTTCTGCTGTATACAACCGCATCGGATGTCATTACGGCGAAGGCCTCCGGCAAGGAATATGCTGTGACGAAGAAGAAACAGGAGGAGGATTACGTCATCGTATATGCGGACGGGCAGACGGCATATATTGCAATGGAGTATGTAAAGAAATATACGGATTTAGAATATATGTTTTACGAGGATCCCAACCGCATGGTTGTGAAAACAGATTGGTCAGAGGATACGCTTGTACCGGTCAAAAAGGACACACAGATCCGATTTCAGGGCGGAATCAAAAGTCCGATTTTAACACAGGTGGAAAAGGAAACCGGGCTGGTGCTCTTAGAGAGCGGAGAGGACTGGGCCAGGGTTGCTACTGAGGACGGAATCATCGGCTACATCCGTAAAAAGAGACTGGGGAAGGAAGAGATCCGGGAGTATAACCATACCTATGAGGAGGAGGAATTTACGCATCTGCTGAAGGATGAGAAGATTACTATGGGATGGCATCAGGTGACAACAAAGGATGCCAATCAAATGGTAGCAAACGTCATTTCTTCGACGAAGGGCTTAAATGTCATTTCTCCGACCTGGTTTTATCTGAACGATAATGAAGGAAACCTGATGAATCTGGCGAGCACAGAGTATGTAGACTACTGCCACAGCCAGGGAATTGAGGTCTGGGCTTTAGTCAGCAACCTTGAGAACGATGAGGCGGATGCTGCAGAGGTTTTGACACATACCTCGAAACGGATCAATTTGGTCAATCAGCTGATTGCCGCGGCAATTCAGTTTAATTTTGACGGAATTAACGTTGACTTTGAAGCGTTGTCTGCGGAAATCGGAGATGCCTATGTCCAGTTTATCCGGGAGCTTTCTTTAAAATGCGAAAACAACGGAATTATTTTGTCCGTAGACAACTATGTTCCAATGGAATACAATGCCTTTTATAATAGAAAGGAGCAGGCGTATTTTGCGGATTATATTATTATGATGGGATATGACGAGCACTATGCCGGTTCGGATGAGGGCTCGGTGGCTTCAATCGGATTTGTAACGCAGGGAATTGAGGATACCCTAAGGGAGGTTCCGCCGGAACAGCTGATCCTTGCAGCGCCGTTTTTTACCAGAGTCTGGGCCGAGACGCCGAAGGAAGCAACCGATGATGTGGAAGCGGCATCGGAGGACTATGTTCCGTATGAGTTGACCTCCCAGGCCGTCAATATGGAAGAGGCATGGAATATGGCATCGGTCAACGGTGTGGATCCGGTCTGGTCAGAAGCAGACGGGCAGTATTATGCGGAATATGTCAAGGACGGCGTTACTTACAAGATATGGCTGGAGGATGAACGATCGATGGAGCTTCGCCTGCAGGCAGCAAAGGCTCAGCAACTTGCAGGAATGTCCTTCTGGAAGTTGGGATTAGAGAAAAGAAGTATGTGGGATACGATTTTAAAATATATGAATTAGGACAATATATCCTGTCATAAGCTACAGTAAAAAGGATATCAGGGTGGGGTCTTGAATAAAAAAATTGAGCTTGGGATGGCAATTATTCTGCTGTTTTCCGCGGTTATTTTATCACGCAGGGAAGCGGTGATTATGGCGGGAAGCAGCGGCGCGCTTACGGTGAATGAAAACTGCATTGTGATCGATGCCGGGCACGGAGGCGATGATCCCGGCAAAATCGGCATTAACGGGACACTGGAAAAGGATATTAACTTAAAGATTGCCCATAAGCTGAAAATTCTTTTGGAAAGCCAGGGATATGAGGTCATTATGACACGGGAGACGGGAGACGGCCTTTACCAGCCGGGTACCAAAAATATGAAGGTGGAGGATATGCACAACCGCTGTGAAATTATTACAGAAGCAATGCCGGTTTTTACCGTTAGTATCCACCAGAACAGCTATCCCGAGGAATATGTAAAGGGGGCTCAGGTATTTTATTATGGGCAGTCCAAGGATGGGGAAGCGCTTGCAAAGAAAATCCAGGGCAGCCTTATTGCATACCTGGATCCGGAAAACCACCGAACGGAAAAAGCAAATGAGAGCTACTATTTGCTGAAAAAAACGCCTACGCCTACGGTAATCGTCGAATGCGGTTTTTTGAGCAACAGTGAGGAGGCAGAGCTTTTGAATACGGTGGATTATCAGGATAAGGTTGCCTGGGCTGTGATGATGGGCGTTATGCAGTATTTAAATGAATAAAAAGAGACTGCCGCATAAAAAAGCAGCATGCGGCAGTTTTTTGATTTTATTCCAGATTGATTTTTCCTGATTTTTCAAAACCTTGCTTCATTTGATAGGATGTAATTTCCGTGGGGCATGCAAGGTAAAAGCTGTCTTCGATGTAAAGTCCTCTGACGGAATCATACGAAATATATTCATAATCCGGAAGCGTTTCCTCCAGCTTATTCTGGAAACGGTCGTTTTCAAAGGAAAACACATGATAGACGGCATAGTAGCTTCCGTTAGGGGGATTGTGCTCTGCGGCAAATCCAATCAGGTTTTTCTCCGGTTCTGCAAGGACGCATTTGTAATCGTAAAGGGACGGGGAGTAATAGGAGTCCTTTAAGTGGGCGGTATCCAGGATTTTTAAGTCTGTCGGATTTGAAATGTCAAACATCACAAGCTTTAATCCCTTTCGTTCTCCGGTGTCCGGGTCTGTTTCATAGCCGATTCCAAGGAGCCGATCCGTTCCCCAGAAATGGAGATAATCGGAGAAACCGGTAATTTCAAGTTCTCCAAGCAAAACGGGATTGGCCGGATCGGTTAAATCCACGGCAAACAGCGGATCGATATTTTTATAGGTGATAAAATAGGCCGTATTTCCAAAATACCGCGCAGCGTAAATTTCTTCCCCGCGTGCAATACCGTCCAGAGAGCCGGTTAGCTTTAAATCCTGATCCAGAAGATAAAGATGGTTGTCGGTATTTCCGTTCCTGTCATTGTAGGTAGTCAGGACACGCAGCGTATTCTGGTAGGCATTGATTGCAAAGGTATCGTAAATGCTTCCCTTAACTGACGTGGCGTTTACGGCATTGATCCTGCCGTCTTCTATGGAAAATTTGGCAATCTGGGTAATATCATCGTTTGCCTGATAATCCGTATGATACAGGTAAATGGCATCAGTCGCCACATATACGTTCACAGAATTGTGGACGAGCATAACCTGATCGATGGTAGTTTCCGGATCCGATACGTTTACAGAGGAAATCAGAAAGCCATCGCTTCCCTGATCCGGCACGTAAATGTGGTCATAGGGTATTTTTTCCTCATTGACGCAGGGAACAAAACCGTTGAAATCGTCTGTTTCCAGGCCCTGCTGTGTAAACAGGTAAATAATATCCCCGATTTTGCGGGAGGTATAGTAATAACCGTCCTGTTTTGTAGTTCCGACTAAACCGGGATTGGCAGGATCCGTAATGTCATAGGTATAGAGAATGGCAGAGGCTTTTGTTCCAACCGTTTCTACCTTGGCACATTCTGTTAAAGGGATGATGCCGGAATCGGAAGAGGCCGTGTGGTAAGACGTTTCTTCTGTTAAGCTGGTTTCATAGTGCTGTATCAGCAGAAACAGCTTGCTGCCGTCTACGTAAAATTCCAGGATCTGATCCGAGGCTTCTAAATTGACGTCGATTGCTCCTGCCGCAGTTAATTTTTCGCCTGCCGTATCGGTAATTTTCAGCATGGATCCGGTAACGGTATAAATATAACGTCCGTCGGTTTTGATGGTGTCGCTTTCGTCAACACCTTCCGTTTGCAGGTTTGTAGAGGAGTGATTGGACTTCTGCGCGGCGCTTTCCGCAGTAGCCATATCGTAGTTGACGGCTGTGTCAAAACCGGCAGAAGCAGATTCTGCTCCGGTGTCCGCATCGGCTGTTTCCATTTCCTTGGATCCCCGGTATTTGGACTCCATACGGTAAGAGGATTTTAAAATGTCGTAAACCTGATCGTAGCTTTTGGCGACGGTGTAGAGTGTTCCGGCGTCTCTTTTCGGTTCTTCTTCCGATGCATTGGCTTCAGTATTTTCTGTCCCGCTTCCGGGGGAATTTCCTTCTCCTCTGCTTTTGGGAGCAGGTGCGGTATTTGTGGTACCGGGGGCGCTGTACTCTAAGGCGGACTCCGGTGCGGCTTTGTCAGAAGGGCTTCCGGCGTCAGGTGAAATCTGTGCGCTGCTCCATGCTACGGCAGAAAGTATGCCGCACAGCAGCAGAACAGCTGCCGCTGAAACGGCTTTTGCTGTTGGAAAACGGAAAACGGGCCGTGCTTTTTGGGGACTCTTTTCCTGCAGAAGTTTGAGAATCTGTTCCGGTGATACGCAGTTTGGAAGTTCCAGATCATCAGCGGATTCCCTGATTTTATTTAACAATTCTTGTTCGGTCATATGCTCACCTTTCCTTTTTATTCGAATCACTTAATTGTTCGGAAAGCTTTTTTAGGGCGCGGCTTTCCTTTGAGCGTACTGTATTGGCATTCATATGAAGCACCTTTGCAATTTCCAGGCTGCTGTAGCCGGCAAAGATGTGCATACTGATAATCAGACGTTCGTCATCCCTTAGCCCAAAAAAGCAGTTACGCAGATCCAGAGCCTCCGCGAGGTCATGCGAGAATTCCTTATCCGGAATATCTGCCGTAAGCTCGTCTCCGAGGTTTTTATATTCCAGAAAGCGCCTTTTGCATTTTACAGAAAGAATTTGAAAGATCCAGGCCTTGAAGGAGGCTTCAGAACGCAGTTTGTGTATGGATGTAAATGCATCCATAACGGTTTCGCTGACAGCATCCTCTGCGTCAGTGGGATTTTTTAAGGTGTAGAGGGCAAAACGGTATAAATCGGCATATATGCTCCGATATAAATCGGCGAAAGCTTCCACGTCACCGGATTTTGCTCTTTTTATCTGCTGCAGATTTTGATCCATAACTTTCTCCCATCGAAATCGGTGTGAATTGGTGACATATATAAGTGTACCATTGTGGGCGGATTGTTGCATGAGTTCTGAAAGAACTTATTTTTTTTCATATCAGTAATAACGTATATATGACTTAATTATAAAAAGTAATTAACGGTAGTTACATTTTACGCCCGTGACAGTTACTTATAAATATTACATGCTATTTGGTTTGAAATGCAACAGTGAATACGTAGGGTGGACTGTTATCATTTAACGGATATGGAAGAAGAAAAAGACTTGACGGCAAAATGCATATTTGTTAGTATGTAACATATAAATAGATAAGGGTGTCAGAGATGTTCTTATAAAATCAGGCGCAGTAGCCAAGCGGTAAGGCAATGGTCTGCAACACCAGTACGCACCGGTT
>CANDKL010000066.1 GCA_947385255.1 uncultured Roseburia sp.
GCTGAAATCCATTCAAATCCCGGATACGGTAGAAGCTATCGACCGGGCCGCATTTGCCGGATTGAATTCGGTAACGACGGTTAAGCTTCCCAAAAAGCTAAAAATAATCGAAGAATTTACCTTTTACGGATGCGACAAATTAGAAACAATTGTATTGCCGGAGCAGCTGGAATCGTTTGACAATTCATCGCTGATGGACTGCCCTGCCTTAAAAAGCATCAAAATATCGAAAGAGAACAAGCAGTTCGAGGTCAGAAAAAACTGCTTAATCCGCAAAAAGGACAAGGCTTTAATAATTGCGGCGGCAAGGGGCAAGCGGTTTGCAATCCCGAATGGGGTCAAAAAGATTACGTCTTATGCGTTTCGATGCGCGGCGTCTCCCGAAATCCAGCTCCCGGCCTCTGTTACAAAGATTGAGGGAAAGGCATTTAACGGATATGTTTCGTGGGGAAATCCCAGGATCAGAAATGTTGCCGTATCGAAAAAGAACCCGGTATTTGCTCGGGACGGGCAGTGTATTTATAAGAAATCGGATAAGAGCCTGGCCGTTGCCGTTGCGGACAAAAAAAGGGAGCTGCGGATTTCCGAACGGGTGAAGAGGCTGACGCCGGACAGCAGTCTGATCCTTGGCGGTACGGATGACGAAGCATATCTGGAGAAGGTGGTTTATCCAAGCGGCCTGAAATATGTGACAGTGCCGGCATTTGGGGAGTTTAGCGCCCGTAACGTATATTTTACGGGCAGTATCCCGCCGAAGGTGTTGGATCCGGATCAAGAAAAGTATGGGGCTCTTCCGTCGAATTGCCATGTATATGTACCGAAAACAGCCGAGAATATGTACAAAGCGTGGTATAAAAAGCATGATTATGATTCCAATGTGGACGGATGGCATACCTACAATCCGAAAACGGAATTTTAGCAATATCGCTGTTTTTGTAATGCTGCAAGGTGAAAAGGAGGAAACATAGTATGAAGAAAAGATGGATGGCTGTATGCTGCGTCGTATTGTTTGCGGTGTTTTTCATAGCTGCTGCAGATACAACTGTGGCAGCAGGAACAAACGCATGGAAGAAAGGGAAAACAGAAGTGTATACGAAGGGGGCGTTTACCTATTACATCCACCCTTCCAAAAATAAAAAAGAAGCCTGGGTTTACAGAATTGAAATGAAAAAGGGGAAGAAGGGCAAATCCCTTTCCATCCCAAAGACCATCCGGGGCAAAAAGGTTACCAGGCTTGGCTGCCCGGAGTTTGGCAAAGGGGATTTTGACGAAGCGTACGCTACATTATTCGGCACGTATACGGAGCCCTCGTATCATTGGGACGGCGAAGGCTTCAATGACGCGGTGCAGGCTCTGAAATCCATTCGGATTCCGGATACGGTGGAGGTGATCGACCGTGCCGCCTTCAGCGGGCTTGATTCGGTAACGACAATCAAGCTTCCCAAAAAGGTAAAAGAAATCGGGATGTATACCTTTTACGGATGCGATAAGTTAAAAACCGTCGTCCTGCCGGAGCAGCTGGAATCATTTGAAAATAACGCGCTGTGGAACTGTCCGTCCTTAAAAACGATCCGACTGTCTAAAAAGAATCGGGCGTTTGAGGTCAGGGAGAACTGTTTAATCCGCAAAAAGGACAGTACCCTGGTGTTTGGAGTAGCGGCGGGCAGGAAGCTTACCGTCCCGGACGGGGTGAGAAGGATTAGCTCTTGTGCGTTTGGCAGCGGGAGGTCCCCGGAGATTTGGCTGCCGGCCTCTGTGGAAGAAATTGAGGCAGGGGCATTTAACATGTATTTTACGAGGCAGAACATTCAGATCAAGGATGTCACGATATCGGAGCAGAACCCGGTATTCGCACGGGACGGACAGTGTATTTACAGAAGGTCGGACAAAAGCCTGGCCGTTGCCATTCCGGACAAAAAAGGAGAGCTGCGGATCTCCGAACAGGTGGAGAAGCTGACGCCGGAGATTAGCCTGCTCAATTGCGACACGTACTGGGGGGAGTATCTGAAAAAGGTGATTTTCCCAAGCAGCTTAAGGTATGTGGAAGTACCGGCCTTTGGAGCGTTTACCACCATCAGCGTATATTTTACAGGCAGCGTTTTGCCGGAGCTCATAGAACCGCAGTCTGCCAAGGTCCATAAGCTTCCGGTTGACTGTTATGTATATGTGCCGGAGGCGTATGACGATGTGTATAAGGCGTGGTATAAGAAGCATCAATGTGATACGCTGCTGCGCGGATGGAATACCTACAATCCGGAGGCGGGCTTCTGAAAGGAATCAGGGAAGAATTGGTTTTGAGGCAGGAGAAACGGAATGGGATTTGAGTGGATAGTCATTGAAATGATTACGGTTCTGGTTGAATGCTTTGCGATGTTCTATTTTCTAAGGGATCATTTTGAGGCAAAATATGATTTCCTTTGGCTGGATTTTATGGCTTTTTTTGTCATTGTACTGTGTGGGGGCATTGGCAGGTTTTTTAGATGGCCTCCTCATATTTATGATGTCGTATTGTTTGTATTACTATTTGTTTATTTGTTCCTTTTCAAAGAAGGGTTCCTTCTGCAAAAAATGACAGGGGTGCTCCTGGTGGCGGGAATTAGCATGGCTGTTTCTCTGGTCGGGGCAGGGATCGCCGCCCTGATGACCAATGCCACGTACCAGCAGACACTGGAAACACGGGATATGACCAGGCTGTTGGCATTGATTTTTACAAAGATGATGCAGATCACTGTGCTTTATGTGCTGACGAAAAAGCAGCAGCCCGTCCGCAGCCTGAAAAGAAAGCCCATATTGGCGTTATGCAGCATGGCATTTCTGAATTTTGTGTGCCTGCTGTTCATCTGGTATTATGTCCAGACGCCCGGCATGGACAACCAGCAGCACCATACCCACCGGGCGCTGATCTGGATTGCAGCATGTCTTCTGATTCAGCTGATTGCGCTTTTTGTGATGTACGAACTGTTTGTTAGTGAGGAAGAGGAGAACATCAACCTGTCCGCTCGTCTGCAGCGTGCAGAGCTGGAGCAGATCTTTTATCGGGAAATTGACGCGATGTATGTGGATATGAGGAACTGGCGGCATGATTACAGATCGAACCTCATTGCTTTGCGGGCGATACTTGAGGAAGGGAAGACAGGAAAGGCCATGGAATTTCTGGATCGGATTTCGCAGGAGCCGGAACAGGTAAAAAGGACCTTGCAGACCGGAAATCTGGTACTGGATGCGGTGGTCAGCTCTAAGCTGTGGCTGGCGGAGTCAAAGGGCATTGAGACAAGGATCCAGGTTGTGTCACTTGGGAAAGAAATGAAGATAGAGGATCATGATTTTTGTGCGATTGTGGGGAATCTTTTAGACAATGCCATGGAAGCGTGCGAACGGATGGGAGAGGAGGACGGAAAACGCTTTATAGAGTTTTCGCTGCTTGTCAAAGGAAGGAACATGGTGCTTATCATCGGCAATAGCTTTAACGGAGAGCTTAAGCGCAGCGGAAACCGGTATTTGAGCATGAAGCGGGGAAGCTTTCATGGAATCGGATTAAAGCATGTGGATTCTATTGTAGAGAAGTATAGCGGACAGATTGTGCGTGACGTAAAAGGCCGTTTTTTTGAGACCTGCGTCGTGCTTCCGATTTTATAGAACAAGGGAGAGCCCTTTTATGCCGGCAGCTATTTCTTCTGTGCAAAAACGGGGGCTTTCAAATATATGAAAAAAAGAGAGGTGCTGCCTATGACTGTGTAAAGGATAAAAATAGGGGATTTACGAACGATAAACGGGAAAGATAAAGGAGGAATTTAGAATGAAGAAAAGATGGATGACGGTATGCTGCGCTGTGTTGTTTGCGATACTGGTGATGGCAGCCACAGATACGAAGGCTGCAGACGAAGCAGGCATATGGAACCAGGAAGCAGTGGAAACGTATACGGAAGGGACGGTTACCTATCATATCCACCCTTCCCTGAATGGAGAAGCGGCCTGGGTGTATAAAATTGAGATACAGGGGAAGGTAAAAGACCTTTCTGTTCCGGAGACAATTCTGGGTAAAAGGGTTACCCGGCTTGGCTGCCCGGAGTTCGGCAGTGAGGAGGAGGATCTGGACGAAGCCTACGCTACATTGTTCGGTACATATATGGAGCCATGGCATAATTGGGACGGCAGCAATGCTGCGCTTTCGGCCCTGAAAACCATTCAGCTCCCGGATACGGTAGAGGTGATCGATCGGTCCGCCTTCAGCGGGCTGGATTCGGTGACGGAGCTTCGGCTTCCAAAAAATGTGAAGGAAATTCAAAGATATACCTTTTTCGGATGCGGCAAATTAAAAACTATCGTTCTGCCGGAGCAGCTGGAGTCCTTTGAAAACTCGTCGCTGTGGGGCTGCCCGTCCTTAAAAAAGATCAAAATATCCAAAAAGAACCAGGCGTTCCAGGTCAAAGGGAACTGCTTAATCCGCAAAAAAGACAAGGCTTTGATTTTGGCGGTAACAGGGGGCAAGAAATTTACAATTCCGGGCGGGGTGAAAAAAATTACAGCCTATGCGTTCGGCGGTACGAAGTCTCCGGCGATTCATATCCCGGCCTCTGTTTCGAAAATTGAGAAAGCGGCATTTAACAGGGATCCCTGGAAAATGAACAGTAATATTAAGGATGTCACGGTATCCAAAAAGAGTAAGGCGTACGCACGGGACGGACAGTGTATTTATAAAAAGTCAGATAAAAGCCTGACGATTGCCATTTCAAACAAGAAGGGAGAGGTGCGGATATCTGAACGGGTGGAGAAGCTGACGCCGGATATCAGCCTGGTCAATTGCGCCGGGCTCAAGGAGGATCCCACGGAAGGGATTCTGAAAAGGGTGGTTTTCCCGAGTAAGCTAAAGCATGTGATCGTTCCGGCCTTTGATGCGTTTGAAGCAGACGAAGTCTATTTTACAGGCAGCGTCCCGCCAAAGGTAACCTGGTCGAAATCTGCCGACGAGGATGCAGACGCTCTGCCGTCCGGCAGCCAGGTATATGTGCCGAAAGCAAGTGCAAAGGCGTACAAAAAATGGTATAAAAAACATAAATGCTTCGAATACCTGGAAAGGCGGGATCTGTTCCATACCTACAATCCGGGGGCAGCCTTCTGAAAATAACATATTAGTTCTGTAAATAAACAAGGTGTAAAGCCGGAATCATTCGATAAAGGCTTTACACCTTGTTTTTTATTTCAGAGGATTTCGTTGTTTGATGCCCGGTAAAATCAGTTCGTTTCGTCTTCGGTCCGGCTCACTAGTTTTTGCACCTGCTGCTTTGCTGTAAACAGGATATTTCAGGAGCTTTAAATTTTTAGGGAATACGGTAGTTTGCAGGTCGTCATAGTACCAGTTATAATAATTTACCATGCTGTACGGCGTTGTGATTTTTTCAACGTTATCTGAAATACGTACATTGCGGTTTTCGTCCACAATAACAACGGCAAGGCATTTATCTTTTTTCCGGTAAATGCATGGGCCGTCTTTTTGAAATACCGGATTGCCGGCAGCCACGGTCACATCTTTGATATCCGCGCCGGTCAAGGCGTCTTCTTCCAGCTTCTGGACGGACGCTGGAAGATGCACAATAGGGGCCGTGACATTATTGCAGGCATTTTGTTTGACGGTTTTTACTCCGTTTGGAATTTTTAAGGCTTTGCCTCCGGCTGCGGCAAAAACCAGCGCATTGTTTTTTCTGGCGATCAGGCACTTACCTTTTATTTTGAACGTTTTATTTTTGGACGGCAGCTGCAGCTTTTTTAAATTCGGACATTGGTTAAATGCCAGAGGATTATTGTTTCTATCCTGTGGAAATTGCCGAATGCACATGGTTCAATCGCTTCCAGTGTATCCGGAAGGATTACGTTTTTTATACGGTTCGGGTATACGATTTTTTCGTTCTTCCAAAATTCTACCGTATTAGAAAGAATATTTTCGCGTTCATCTGGATACTGTTCTGCAAGCTCGTGCGGATCACCAATACAGGTCACTTTTCGTCCATTTATGTTTTCCGGTATGGACAACGTTTTTGGGGTTGAATAGTATGAAATACGGTAAATCCATGCTTCTTTTCCGTTCTTTGACGGATGGGCCAAATATTTGATACGGGATTCCGTTTTTGTAATTGTCTTCCCAAAATCCCAGTCCGTATCCTTTAGGGCAGCTTTTGCATCTGTGGGATGGCAGACAGAAAAAGCCAATACAGCGATAAAACATATCATAAACAGTTTTTTTCTCATAATGTTCTCACTCCGTTTCGTCTTCGGTATCCGGTTCACTGCTGATCTCTGGGAGGCTTCCTTCATACGTATGCCATATTACGGATTTTTTTGAATGGTACTTTTTATACCATGCCTGATAAGCTTTTAAAGAATCCTTCGGTACGTATAAATTATGAAAGATAGGGGGACACATTTCGTCAGTTATCATCCAGTAGCCGGTGTTTTTTCCTTTGATTAGCTTCGGCGGTGTTGTACCTGTATAATAACCAGTTTTTGCTTTTCCTATATTGCCATAGGGAAATGTAATGAGCTTTAAATTTTTGGGGAATATGGTATTTTGCAGGCGGTCATAGTACCATTTATAATAATTTACCATGTTCGATATACCAATAAATTCCCTCCACAATATCACTTAAACGTCCTTTATTATCCTTATCTAATACTCTTACCGAATAAATTTGTGCTTTGGGGCAAATCTGATAAATAATATCTGCGACTGCAGTGCCATGACCAACCATATCATTCATGTAATACGGAAGATCCTGTTCTTCCTTTACAAGATTTACACTGCTGCTGACAGGAATACCACCTCTGTCTGTTTCTTCTTTCAGGGCAGCATCGTCCATTAAAAAAACGCCGCCTGTTTCTTCGGATCTGACAGGAACCGAACAAACCATAGATATAATAAGTGCTCCGCTGATTACCTTACATAATGTTCGTTTCATAGTGCCTCCTCCCTTTTGTTTTAATTTGAAATAAGCTACATCATTAATATATGACTTTTTTATAATAACATGAAAAAGCATGTTTGTAAATGTTTTTTTGAAAATATTATAGAATAACTGCTATTTCCTAAAAATCCGGCTATTTCTAAGGTGTTTCGTGAGACATCATTGGCGGATGAACTTGGATCCGGAATGAGGATACCTATAAATACACAAAGCTATATTCAGGAGGAACACCTGAATTTATAGAAGGAAATGTGTTTAAGACAATGATTCCATTGATGGTTGTTTCTATTGGAAAAGCTGGGCTGCCTCATAGTAACTTAGTCACTGACCAAGTTGCTGACCAAGTTAATAGTTATGGAAATAGAATAGAGAAAGAATAGGATGTTTCACAACATATTTTTGATTATTGCAGTAAAATATGAAAAGGAATAGATAAAAGGGCTGTCAGAAAGGAATCATTCTGATGGCTCTTGATCGTTATGGATACTGTCCGAATGCTTCGTATACCAGATTCTATTGTAAATAGTGACGCTCATTTTATTTTGCCTTCAACCGGTAAACAGTTCGGTTGACATTTTCCCGAAGAAGAAGTAACATTCTATGAAACAGTACATATGCTCCAAAGGAGCGGCATACTGTAGATAACACGACGAGACAGGCAGACCGGATGAATGGAAGTAAGGTGATCAAATTGGACAAAAAAGCAGCAGGGAAGAAGACCGCACAGAAGACTACACAGAAAACCTCACAGAAGACTGCACAGAAGAAAACAGCACAAAATAAAACCACACAGAAGAAAACCGCAGGAAAGCCGGCAGTACAAAAGAAAAAGAAGCCGGCAAAGCGGAAGAGGAGTGCGTTTGGCACGGGTGTAAAGGTGGCGCTGTCTTTGATAATGCTGGTGATGCTGGGCGTTGTGGCGATGGTATTTTTTAAGTATAAGGACGATATCAGCGCATGGCAGCAGGAGGCAAAGCAGAAGGTGGAGGCGAGCAGCCGCAGCGATTTCAGGCCGTTGAATATTTCTTATATTTACGATAAGGACGGGAACCAGATTGCGGAGCTGTCGGCTTCGGAGAAAAATATTTATCTGCGGTATGAAGATATTCCGCAGGACGCGGTCAATGCGTTTATTGCCGTAGAGGACCGCAATTTCTGGACGAACCGGGGATACGATCTGAAGGGGATTTTTCGGGTTGCAGTTACATATCTGAAAAGCAAGGGCTCTGTTATTCACGGAGCGAGTACAATTACACAGCAGCTGGCGCGGAAGATTTATCTGACGAATGAGGTTTCGATTGCAAGGAAGGTAAAGGAGATTATGATTGCAACGGAGCTGACCAAGAAGTATACGAAAAAGCAGATTATGGAATTTTATGTGAATAACTGCTGCTTTGCAAACAATATTTATGGGATTGAGGCGGCGGCAGATGCGTATTTCCGGATTCCGGCGTCGGAGCTTTCGCTTTCGCAGGCGGCTTATCTGTGCGCGATCCCAAACCGGCCGACGTATTACAATCCCTATACCGATCCGGAGCGCGCGATAGAACGGCGGGATAAGATTCTGCAGGATATGCATGAGTGCGGGTATATTTCGGAGTCGGCGCTTTCGGAGGCGCTTTCGGAGGAAATTACGGTTTCGGAGCCGAAGAGAAACAGCTCGGATCGCGTCAATAATTACCAGACAACCTATGCGCTGCACTGTGCGGTAAAATATATGATGCAGGATGAGGGATTTACGTTTCAGTATGATTTTGATTCGGAGGAGGCGTATAAAAGCTATCAGGAGCAGTACGATGCCTGGTACTCGGACGTCCGTGACCGGATTTACACCGGCGGATATAAAATTTATACCTCATTGGACAGCGAGGCGCAGAATTCTCTGCAGTCGATCATTGACAACGGGCTGAACATGGACGTATCCATTGGATCGTCCGGGATGTATGACTTTCAGGGGGCGCTGACAGCGATAGACAATCAGACCGGAAAGGTGCTTGCAATTGTCGGCGGACGTTCGCAGGAGGGCTTTTTGAATACGTATACGTTAAACCGGGCCTACCAGAGCCACAGGCAGCCCGGCAGTACCATTAAGCCGCTGGTGGTTTATACGCCGGCGCTGATGCAGGGCTATACGGAGAATTCGACGTTAAATAACATTGATGTTTCCGTTGCGAAGAACAGCAAAACCGTATCGACGATGAGCGGAAGCCCGTATTCGCTGCGGAGCGCGGTGGAGCAGAGCAAGAACGGCTGCGCCTATCAGCTGTTTAACGATATCGGGGCAGAGTATGGGCTTTCCTTTATCAAAGCGATGAATTTTGATAAAATTGTCCCGCAGGATGAGACGCTTTCGGCCTCTCTGGGCGGCCTTACCTATGGGGCGACGACCGAGCAGATGGCCGGTGCGTATGCGGCGATTGAAAATCACGGATCCTTCCGGGATACGAGCTGCATTACCTCCATTCGAGATCTGGACGGCAAGGAGCTGTATTTAGAACCCCTGGAGAAGGAGGCGTACAGCCCGGAGGCGGCGGATAAGATGGTCGATATGTTAAAGGGGGTGATCAGCAGGGGGACGGCCTCATCTATGGGATGGTCGTCCGCGTCGAAGGTAGAGGCCGCAGGCAAAACAGGTACCACAAACGACAGTAAGGACGGCTGGTTCTGTGGGATTACGCCGTATTTTACGGTGGCCGTATGGGTGGGCTTTGATACGCCCAAGACGCTAAACAATCTTTACGGAGCGACCTATCCGGCTTCGATTTGGAAGGACTCTATGCTGTATCTGCTGGATTCCTACGGATACGAAACGGGTTCGTTTGAAAAAGCGGACGGTACCGACAGTGATCCGGGCGCCTATGCAAACGAGGAATTTCTGCCGGGACGCGCAGATGACGAGGTTCTTTCCGAGGGCTATACGGTTGCGGATTACCGCAGGGATCGGGAGATTGGAAAGCAGATCCAGTCGGTAATCGCCCAGATGAATGGGCTGGATCCGGGCGCGGGGGATTATCAGGCCCAAAAGGATGAGCTTTACCGGCAGGGCCAGGCCCAGATTGAATCCATTTACAGCCGCAAATATACACAGGAGATGCAGCAGGCGTTGGACGGCGCTTATGGCGGGGGTGCGCAGTAGAATGGAAGAGAAAAAGGTATATGAGATTATGCACGGTAACAGAAGAGTGGCCAGAATCAGTGATTCTGGCCACTGCAAAATATATTACAAATCCTTTATGCCGTATAATTTGTATTTGGAGGAAGCCGATGATATTGATACGCTGGTAAACAATATTACAAATTTCAATTACTGGTGTGCGACAAGGGTCCTTACTCTGGACCGAACATACGCAAAGGAAATCTTAAACAGCATCGGCATGCTGCAGGCCGTAACGGACAGAGAGAGGGCGAAAATTGCTTTATCCTACCGATGCGCTTCCTTAACAGATGTGTTCTGGGTGAAATTAAAAAAAGAAAAGATATCCTTCGGCGAGGTCAATTTATATGAAAACCACCTGGATAACACGTTTATTGATATTGCGTTAAGGGGCAGGCAGTACACCGTACAAAATGAGTCTCTGGCCAGGGATTTGTCCACAAACGGATGCTTTCCAAAGGCCTGGCAGAGGATGCACGACGGGTTTCGCCTCTTAAAGGACGGCGGGCGGGACGCGGTGGAGCGTGAGCTTTTGGCCAGCCAGATATGCAGGTGCTTTCAGGTGGATCAGGTGCTTTATGAACGGGATGATTTCGATGGGGAAAGTGTCAGCGTCAGCAGTAATATTACATCAAAGGAGTATTCTATTGTATCAATGGAATCCTTTGAAATTTATGCGGCAAACCACGACCGGGATACGAAAAAATATATTTTGGCATTGGACAGGCATAATTATTACATGATGAATATTGTAGATTACCTGATCGGGAACACGGACAGGCACTGGGGGAACTGGGGGGTTTTGGTCAAAAATTCCAATAATAAGCCGGTTCGGCTGCATGACTTGATGGATTTTAACCAGGCGTTTCAGGCGTACCAGGATATGGACGGAACGAATTGCCAGACGCTGTTTGGGGCGCGTATGAATCAGAGGGAGGCGGCGGTTCTGGCCGCAGAACGAATTGGCTTAAATCAGGTTTGTGAGGTGAGGAAGGAGGCCTTCTGTGAATTGCCGGAGTTTTATGAGATGTTTTGTAAGAGGCTTGAGCTGCTGAAATCGGTGTAACCGTTCAAAAAAAGAAAATCCTTATGATTTCCTTAGAATGCGATCCTATCCTGTTCTTAGAAAAAATACAGGGAGGATTTGCGATGTACGAAACGATTCTGGAGCTAAAAGATCTGTCAAAGGAATTCCGACGGCGTCCCGTTTTAAAAAATATCAGCATGTCGGTTCCGCAAAGCTGTGTCTACGGCCTGCTGGGGGCAAACGGCGCAGGAAAATCCACATTACTGAAAACCATCACGGGGCTTTTACGCCCCTCCTTTGGAGAAATTTATTTCCGGGGACATCCGTGGTCGCGGAAGGATCTTGCGGAGATCGGGGCACTGATTGAAGCGCCGCCGGTCTATGAAAATCTGACGGCATGGGAAAATATGAAGGTAAAAGCGCTTTTAATCGGCGCTTCTGAGGAGCAGATCGAGGAGTCTCTTAAGACGGCAGGTATTTTAAACACCGGAAGGAAAAAAGCCGGGGCATTTTCGCTGGGCATGAAGCAGCGTCTGGGAATCGCGCTGGCGCTGCTGGGAAATCCGAAGCTTCTGGTGCTGGATGAACCGGTCAACGGCCTGGATCCAATGGGAATCAAGGGGCTGCGCCAGCTGATCCAAAGCTTTCCTGAAAAAGGAATCACCGTCATTGTTTCCAGCCATATTTTAAGCGAAGTCGAGCAGACGGCGGATTACATCGGAATAATCGCGGACGGAAGGCTGGGATATGAAGGAAAGACAGACGGACACAAAAATCTGGAGGCGCTTTTTCTGGAGGTTGCAGGGCAGGGAGGTGAGGACAGATGAAAGCATATGTTCTGGCGGAGCAATTCAAATACCGCCGCACGGTTTTTTGGTATTTGCTGATTCTGATGCCGGTGCTCCTGGTTCTTCTGGCGGCGTCGCTGACGGGGCAGTTTTTTGTTGTGGACAGCTATAACTGGTGGTATATGGGGTTTTATCCCGGATTGATTGGAATTGTATGCGGCATGATAGGGGGAAAGGATAAAAGGAGAAAAAATGTAACGATAGGTTCTCTGCCCTGCAGCATGGAACGGATCTGGGATGCAAAGGTGCTGGTAGGGGCTGCGGCGTCCGGTGTGGCGATGCTTTGTACCGTTCTTCTCACGATGATGACGGAGG